>JAGBQS010000034.1 GCA_017632695.1 Bacteroidales bacterium | reverse complement strand
TTTAAATCATTCCAATCAGATTCTGACGGAATTGTTTCTTCGGAAGCCATTTGTTTCAGACGTGTCACAACGGTAGATAATATCATACCTTGCAAAACATTCTTCTGATTATCATCCTGCAGTTTCAGAACCTTCCGTTGCTGATTCCTATAATATATAAAGAACGCGCATCCGGCTACCAAAACAAAAATCAAGAATGCAGAGAAGAAGTTCTTCATCCTAACCTCCCGTTCAAAGAAGCCGATTCGTTTCTCTGCAAAATCTTTTTGTGCCTTCATCACCGAACGGTTGATGGTTTCGGCATACATGGAATCAAGACGATTATGAAGCTGCTGATATACTTCAAATGCCTGTTTATAATCTTCCATTATGGTATAGACCTTCGATGCATATTCCTGATATGTGTTTAGTGCCGATAGTGTGTTGGCTTGGACTGATGCCTCATCCAAATAATAAATGGCACTATCTTTCTCTCCGACTCCAGCATAAGCCATTGCCAGCAAAGTGGGTGTATGGCTTGTATAGGTAAATGTTTTCAGACTTTGAACCTGTTTCAAATGATTAAGCGCTGAGGTATATTTTCCGAACTTCAGTTCACATTCGGAAAGTAGTATTAAACTCTTACCTAAGCACAAGGTATCGCCCATACGTTCAGATTTGACTGCCAACTGGCCGAACAGATCAAGACACAGTTCGTAGCGATGACGATTAAAATTCATAATGGCAATATTAGTTTCGCCATCCAAAATCAATATAGAATCCTGTAGCAGCCGATACTCATTCAATGCTTTTTCAGCAAATTGAAGCTGATCAATATCCATATTGGGGATACACAAGAAACTCATCTGTGTATATATCTGCCCCAACAGATAGTGATCGGAAGAATTTTCTCCTGCCACCAAGCTCTCTTTAAACTTCATCATGGATTGATAGTATTGCTTGGCATTCTTCAAAATATAGGCATGTAAGAACAGAACCAACATCTTCTGATGCTGGGTGCCACTCTTCATAATTACGCGTTCGGCCTTACTGATACGGGTATCGTCCGGTTCTTCTAAATCTAAGCGGTATTTGCAGAAGATATCGTACAATAAAAATTTGGCTTCCGTTTCCGGATCGTGGAATGGATACTGCGAAATGGAATCGAGAACCAATTGTGCCGACACTGGGTCTTCCTTAATCTGCTGTTCTATTTCTTCCAGTCTTTCTGCCACAACCCGGTTCTGCGAACAGGAACAGAAGACCAGGAGGCCAAAGAGGCAATATATCAGTCTGTGCATGGTACAATGAAAAAGTGTCTTGTACTGAAATAGGTTGAATCCCATACCCTTTACAGAATTCTGATGACTTTTAACTGAAGAAGCCTATTGCCCAGAGAATCAGCTTCTCGCCTACTCCAAGCAGAATGGAAATGACAATCATGGTATTGGTTGCCCAAACGGCAGGCTTTGAGGGATTGTTTCCCCACGACAGCATCAGATGGATGGAAAGCGGAACCGCCATCAAGGCGACACATGCAGGGAACGAAAAGAAAAGCATGAACACCAGAAGCAGACACAACGAACTGATGAAATGCAATGCCGCACGGGTACGCAGGCTGCTGATGCCATACATGAAATAGCCGCTGAAGATATAAATAATCAGCACTATTGCCAAGCCTGCCAGAAAAACATAGTGAGAATAGCCTGCCGAAAGATCGGGAAGAACAGGAAGCGACCATTCCAGCAGATGACCGAACGTTAACAGATACTGTAGGCCGCTATCAGGATCGGAAAACAGGGTAAGAATGCAATAAACAATCCAGACAGCCGTCAGAATGCCCGTAAACAGACAACTCAGATTACGGAAGGAAACACTTCGGGCATGAAACAGCAAGGCTATCAGGATGATCAGAAAATAAAGCGACTGAACATCCAAAAAGGTAAGGGCCCCCACAATGGCACCCAATTCCAGACACAAAACCGGACAATCGGAATCCTGCCACAGGTCAAGCCCCAAACGGAAAATGAGGGCCAAAGCTATCAGGAAAATGTCCGTATGCCACCAAGGCTGATCGGAAACCAGAAAAACGGTACTCAGATTCAGAACGGCATACATCAGGGCCCATCCCTGAAACAGAATCTGAGAACCGCTTTTGTTGATCAGACGATACTGATCGATCAGATACGATATGCCTAACGACAACAGTCCGGAAAGCACAAAATGAACAGCCAACACCCACCAGTCAGCCATTCCGAAAACGATTTGGAAAACCAGAACTACCAGACAAAGAATAATAAGGTACATGGGCGTTGGATGTCGGTTAACGGTTAATGATTAACGGTTATGGGTTCAGGATGCGGAGACATTATTTGCCGAACTGATTCAGGTCCTGACCAATGTCACGACGATAGTATTTGCCTTGGAACTGAATGATGCCGGCTCCACGCATGGACTGAGCCAGAGCTGCGTTGCGGTCGTCGCCATAGGAGGTTACGCAAATGACACGTCCGCCTGCAGTGACCGTCTGACCCTCAGCATTCAGAGCCGTTCCCGCATGGAACAGAATGCTCTTCCGTGCATTGTCCGACGGAGCTACCACACCCTGTGTAAAGAGAGCATCGTCGAGACCCGTCATGAGCTTGCCTTTCTCGTAACTGCCCGGATAGCCTCCGCTTACCAAAACAACCGTCACAGCCGTACGGGGGTCGATCTGAAGCGTCTTCTGATCCAGGTTACCGTCGGCTACACCTTCCAGCAGATCGAGCAGATCGCTCTGAATGCGAGGCATTACCACTTCGGTCTCCGGGTCGCCCATACGTACATTATACTCGATGACCATCGGGTCGCCGGCATGATACTGCTGGATGTCGCGATCCATACGGATCAGACCGAGGAAGATGAAGCCTTTGTACTTCAGACCTTCGGCTTTCAGACCCTCGATGGTAGGACGGACAATGCGTTCTTCGACCTTCTGCATGAACTCGCTGTCGGCAAACGGAACCGGTGAGCAGTTGCCCATACCGCCGGTATTCAGACCCGTATCACCTTCGCCGATACGCTTGTAGTCTTTGGCTAAAGGCAGTATCTTATAGTGCCCGTTGCCGTCGGTCAGCACAAATACCGAGCACTCGATACCCGACATGAACTCCTCGAT
>JAGBQS010000033.1 GCA_017632695.1 Bacteroidales bacterium | reverse complement strand
CATCCGGTAGGCATCAATCAGCGTCTCGTTCATACCGCCGTGCTCAGTTCCCAGAACCGACTGCATATCCGAGTCGCTGAGCGTGGCGATGAGGTTCACACTCCAGTCGGAAAGCTTGCGGAAAAGCTGACGGGCTACCGTTGCACGGGCATACGACTTATCGTCGGCGGTATAGAGAGCTATATCGCGCAAACCGGCCAGCACCTTATGCTCGCAATAGAACGGCACCCAGCCGCGTACGTGACGGAATTTCTCGATACTGCCGGTATAAAGATCCTGCCAGGCATCGTTGATGGGCTGTCCGCCGATAAAACCGTACAGACCGGTCTGATCGGTATCGAACGCATCCTGACAATCCTTCAGGATGGGGAGTACGTAATCAATCTTGGCCAGAAGCTCCTTGCGTTCGGCAGCATCGTGGCTGGCAGCATAGGCCAGAGCCAAAGCCGTCAGATAATGACCGCCTACGTGTCCGTCAAGACGGAAACTGCCGCTGCCCCAGTTCTCGTGGTTGGGGTGTTTGGTTTCCCACTGATAATAGCGGCTCTGCGGATCGGTAGTGGCCGACAGACCTGCCTGGCGCACAAACGGCGTAAGCAAACGGTCGGCATCGTAACTGAGAAGCAGTTTGATGTTCAGATCCTGCGCGGTCTTGAAGGGTCCGTCGAGCAAGGTGACGTCTTCCAGATCGAAGTGCTGCGGATAGATTTCGGATTGTGCAACAGCGCTGCCCATTAGGGTAAAGGCAGACAGTAAGGTAAGGACAGTTGTTTTCATTTTTAAAAGTAATGAGAGTTAGCATATTGGCAGCAAAGGCTACCACCCGTTTCGGGGCAGCAGCCTTTGACAAAGTATTCTTTAGAATTCCGCCGACTTAGGAGTACGTGGGAACGGAATCACGTCGCGGATGTTCTGCATACCTGTAACGAACAGGATGAGACGTTCGAAGCCCAGACCGAAACCGGCATGCGGGCACGAACCGAAGCGGCGTGTATCGAGGTACCACCACATATCCTTCATCGGGATATTGCGGGTCTCAATCTCGTTGAGCAGCTTGTCGTAGCTCTCTTCACGCACCGAACCGCCGATAATCTCGCCGATCTGCGGGAAGAGCACATCGGTACCCTGAACGGTTTCCTCCATCTCCTTGCCGTTGAAGACAGGTTTCTGTTCGTCGATCTTCATATAGAACGACTTGATCTTCTTCGGATAGTTGGTCATGATGACCGGCTTCTTGAAGTATTCCTCAACCAGATAGCGCTCGTGCTCCGAAGCCAGATCGTCGCCCCACTCGCATGGGAACTCGAACTTGCGTCCGTCCTTGATAGCCTGCTGCAGAATCTCGATACCCTTGGTGTAAGGAAGGTGTACGAACGAATCCTTGAGCACTCCCTCCAGACGTTCGATAAGGGTCGGGTCGATCAGCTTGTTGAGGAACTCCAGATCCTCACGGCAGTTATCGAGAGCCCAGCGTACGCAATGCTTGATGAAGTCCTCTTCCAGAGCCATCAGGTCGTCCTTATCGTAGAAGGCAACCTCCGGTTCAACCATCCAGAACTCAGCCAGGTGGCGCGGAGTGTTCGAATTCTCGGCACGGAACGTAGGACCGAAGGTATAGATCTGACCCAAAGCAGTGGCACCCAGTTCGCCTTCGAGCTGACCGGAAACGGTGAGCGAAGTCATCTTGCCGAAGAAGTCATCGTCGTAGATGATGGAACCGTTCTCGTCCTTCTTGAGGTCGTAGAGGTTCTTGGTGGTCACCTGGAACATCTGACCGGCACCTTCGCAGTCGCTGGCAGTGATGAGTGGCGAATGGAAATAATAGAAGCCATGCTCATGGAAATACTGATGGATGGCGATGGCCATGTTGTGACGGATGCGGAGAATGCAGCCGAAGAGGTTGGT
>JAGBQS010000032.1 GCA_017632695.1 Bacteroidales bacterium | reverse complement strand
TTGGAGTTAAAGGGAGTTATTTGGAGGTAACAGGCTTTCAGCTTGTGGAGTTAGCAGACGTTTGTTTCGGCTGCGTAGGTAACGTCCGTTAACTCCTGCTAACTTCAGTTAACTCCCGCTAACTCCAACAAACTACATTACCCTTTACTCTTACTTTTCCTTCGGATTCAGCATCAGGCCCACAAAGACGGGAGTCTGCGTGGTGGTTTCCACCAGCAGGTAGAGGAACGGACGGTTCACATTCATCTCGATGGGCTGGTTCTGGTTAGGACCGGCCGAAGTGAGCTTCATCATGACGGCAGTGACGGCAGCGGCCTCGGTGCCTTTCTCGTCCACCCGGATGAAGGTTTTCTGCAGGATATCGCCCACCATGAGCGGCGTTCGGCTGATGCCCGGGAACTGCGCCTGCGGGGTAAAGATGCGACGGATGCCCATCTCCTGCAGCGGACGTACCAGGCTGGTGCTGTACTGGCTTTCCCATTTAGGCAGCTGCAGACGTACCTGACGCGGCATGCCGAAGGAAAGGCTTCGCCAGTATTCGGCCGACAGCTGATTGTCGATGAACTCCAGGACGGGGACGTTCTTCCGGGGCAGCAGGATATACATGGCGTAGGCAGTCTTGTCGCCTTCGTTGTGCCTGTAGGGCAGGCGGATGGCCTGGCAGTATTCGTCCTCGGTGTAGGCCCAGTGCTGCGTCTGCGTCATCATCGGCACAATCTCCTGTCCGCCGCCTGACAAGTGGAACGGCTTCGGATGTGTCCTGTCAGCCTCGAACTCGTCTTCCCAGTCGGTCTTGAAGTGCAGGGCATTGATAAGCACCATCTGATCATCGCGCTCCAACTGGCCGATGATGCTCGGGATAAGTCCGCGCGTCTTGAGGCTGCACCATTGGTTGATGCGGACAACGGCGGCAGGATCGAAGACCAGACGGGTTACTTCGGCTCCGTATTTCCGGCGGTTGCGCTTCAGGAATTTCTTCTTGACGCTCTTGGCAATCTCCTGATTGATCCAGATGCTGTTGGCGGCCGACAGGGTAGAGCCGTCCCGGAGCAGCTGGCGGTAGAGCTTGGGCAGGTTGGCGGGAATGAGCGATCGGAGCTCGTCGGCGGTTTGTGCCGATGCGCCTTCGGCAGCCATGGCAAGGGCCATCTCGAGGCTCAGGGGCGATAGGCAGGTGTTCTGTATCTTACCGGCCGAACGCTGGGCGTGGATCTCGGCCTGCAAGAGCTGAGAGGCAACTGTCCAGGGGTCGGCAGCGGGGGGTGACGACTGTTCTGTTTGGGCTGAAACCGTCATTGCGGCAACGGCCAGCAGCAGGAAGGAAAATATCTTTTTCATCGTTCAGTAGATTTGGCGTTTACTGTTTTGACTCCGCACAAGGGCAGGAGTTTAAAGGTTATCGGGCGCAAAGATACGGATTATAGGCCTATTCTCCAAATTTTTGGCGTTAAAAAACATATAATCTCCCTTGTGCGGGTACCACTTTCCGTCCCATAATTTCAGAAAAAAAGGTGCGAAAATGCACGAAATCGGTCGCAAGATGGTCAAATTTACCCCCTTTGCGACCGATTTCGTGCATTTTTGTTTGGTTGTTTGATAAAAAAAGAATAACTTTGCAGCAGCAATTTCAATAAATAAGGCATTATGAATCAGCTTTTCATCGGAAGAGAGAAGGAGCAGCAGCAGTTGAAGGAATACCTCAACTCTGAACAGTCGGAATTTATTGCCATATACGGACGTCGCCGTGTTGGTAAAACTTTTCTGATTCAGAAAGTCATAGGCAGCGATTATGCCTTTTATGTGGCTGGTATGAACAAGGTCTCCATGCGTATCCAGCTGAAGAATTTCATGCAGGGTATTCAAAAAAAGCAGCCGGAAGTACCCGTTGCAAAGACGTGGTTGGATGCTTTCGTGGCTTTGGAGAATTATCTGGAAACTCTTCCGGAAGGCCGAAAAATTGTCTTTATTGACGAAATGCCCTGGATGGATTCGCCCCGTTCCAATTTTATCAGCGGTCTGGAGCATTTCTGGAATTCCTGGGCATCGTGGCGTGACGATATCAAACTGATTGTTTGCGGAAGCGCAACATCGTGGATTATCAACAACCTGATTAAGAACAGGGGTGGCCTGCATAACCGTGTTACCCACAAGATTCCGGTAAAGCCGTTTACATTACGGGAATGCCAGTTGTATTTTGATGCAAAGGGGTTCCGCCTGTCGACCAAACAGATAGCAGAGTGCTATATGGTATTGGGCGGCGTGCCATTCTACCTGTCGAAGATGAATAAGGGAGAAAGTGTTGCCCAGAACATTGACCGGCTGATTTTTGCAGAAGACGGTGAATTGCATGATGAGTTCCAGAGCCTGTACGATTCCTTATATAAAAATGCAGCTAATCATATTAAGATTGTGACGGCGTTGGCTACAAAAGGACAGGGCCTGACAAGAAAAGAAATTGTCGGGAAAACGAATCTTGCAGATAATGGAAAGTTCTCTCTGATGTTGGAAGAGTTGGAAAGTTGCGGATTTATTCGCAGCTACGAGCCTTTCTTAATGGAGACCGGAAAAGACGTCGGCCGGAACTCCGCAGACAGGAAGAGCAGCGATACCCTTTATCAGCTGGTTGATTCTTTTACCCTGTTCTATTTCCAGGTATTGAAGAAGGCAGGCGCCCACGACAGTCATTATTGGTCCAATAATCAGAACTCGCATGTATTCAGTACATGGAGCGGACTGTCGTTCGAGATGCTGTGCCTGAATCATGCAGAGCAAATCAAGAATGCTTTAGGTATTTCCGGCATTACAGCCAACGTTTTCTCCTGGTATGGTAAGGGAAGCCTCCGGTCAGCGCAGATTGATATGCTCATTGACCGTGCCGACAGAACCATAAACATCTGCGAGATGAAATTTTGGAACAGACCCTATGCAATGTCGGCTAAGGACGAGGCCGATATAGAACGGAAGGTCTCGACGTTTATTGAGACCACCAATACTGACAAGAATGTTATTGTTACCATGATTACCACCAAAGGCATAGAGCAGAATGAGCATTCGGGCTGCGTGCAGCGCGAAATCACTTTAGATGAACTTTTCTGCTGAGTTTTAACTTCGGGTAATTCCAAACATACGAAACTTGAATAAATATAAATACGGCATGTTAAATCTTATACGCTATGGGCTGCTTGTCCTTTTGCTGCAGGCGGTAGTTGCAACGGGACTTCAGGCAGGCATCATTGTGCAGACCGAAACGCTGAATACGGCTTCGGGTTTGAGTAGTAACCGTGTACGCGACATCCTGCAGGACTCCAAGGGGTTCATCTGGATGGCATCGTACAACGGACTGTCGCGCTACGACGGAAACCACATCATCAACATTGAGCGCACCATCGTACAGCACGATCCGCTGGTGTACGGCGACAACCGCGTCATCCGCCTGTACGAGGATCAGAACCATCTGCTCTGGATGAAGACGATGGGCGAGAACCTTTGCTGCTACGACCTGCAGCAGGACCGCTTCCTGACCATCCCGTCCGATTCCCTGCATCCGAACAAGTACAGCAACCTGTATTTTTTTGATAAGGAATACATTTGGGCAGCCAGCAAAAGGCACGGTATCACCCGTTTCCGGCTGAATCAGGATCGCGAGCTGGAGGCTGTGTATTACACCCGGAATGACAATAATCTGCCCGATGACCAGATCAAGTTCCTGGTGGGCGACCCCAAAGGCAATGTGTGGATGGGAACCAAAGGCGGACTGGCTGTCCTGCCTCACCAGAACAACCGTCCCGCTGCATCAGGCCTGGCCGACGTAACCCTGTTTGTGGATTCCGCTTCGTACTGCGAGGCCTGCGTGGTGCACGACCGGAAGGTGTGGGTTACTTTCCGCGGCGGACGGATTGCCGTATTCAATCCGTCGGACCTGACTGAGCCAGAAGAAATGCTCTCCTTCGATGACCGGAAGAATCATCCCTACCAGATTAATGATACGGTGGTGGTAGGTAACCGCTGGCTGATGATTAGCCGCAACCGCAGCTATGAGTTCGACTTCGGGAAACGGACCCTTACGGCATCCGGAATCAGCGCTACCGTTAACGCCCGGATCATAAAGGATAATCTGGGGAATCCCTATTTCGCCAATAACAGCGGCAATCTGTATAAGTTCGGTAAGACACTCGATGAGCCGCTGGAGGTCCTGCCGCTGGAGCCGGAACGTACGGCAACCACCTATAACAGGGAACAGTTTAACATCGTGGTGGATAAATGGGGAAACCGGTGGATCTCGACCAGCATCAACGGCCTGTTCTGCTACCCGGCCAACCAGTCGGAGCCGATCCATTTCCTGCCCGGACAGAATAACGAGCAGTCGATTATTGACAGCGAATCGCTGGCCGTTCTGTATCTGGACCGCGACGGCGGTCTGTGGATGGCGGTTACGCAGGTGGGAGTTACGCACTTCGAACCGAACCTGAAAGAGGCATTCCGTTACTGCCTGGCTCCCGAATCGGATTTCGGTCAGGCCAACGCCATGTGTTTTGTAGGCCAGGTGGGCGATAAGCTGATGGCTGCCAGCCGCAAGGGCGATCTGATGACCCTGTCGGCCGACCTGCAGATTGAAAAGACACGTCGTTATGCAGCCAATGTGTACTCTGTTAAGAAGGATAAGTACGGCCATGAGTGGGTGTGCACCCGCGGCGACGGCCTGTACGTGGATGGCGTCCGCTTTGTGGGCAGTCGGGCCGAAACAGACCTGAAATCCGAGAATATCTTCGATGTGCTGGAAGACCGGAAAGGACGTATGTGGGTGGCAACCATGAGCGGAGGCCTTTCGGTGGCAACCATCCCGCAGGGCCCTGTTACCCGCGGGAACCTGAAGTTCCGGACTATTCAGTTCGAGGGATTCGGGAGTACAACCCTGAAGCAGATGTCCGAAGACCGCAACGGCCGGATCTGGGCAGCCGGCAATAACGGCCTGTATCTGTTCCATCCGGATTCCATACTGGTGAACGAACAGAACATACGCCGGTACAGCCTGCAGGACGGGAACTTCTGCACCAACGAGATGAACTGCGTGCAGGTGCTGCCGACAGGTCAGGTATGGGTAGGCTCGATGGGAGCCGGCCTGATCCGCTGCCAGGCAGATCCGGGTTCGCGTCAGCTGAAATACGAGGTCTTCGATACCGGCCGGGGACTGACCAGCAACGAGGTTTCGAGCATTTATTACAGCAATGCCACGGGAACGCTGTGGATCGGAACCCTGTCGGGAATGGCGCATTTCAATATGCATACGCAGACGTTCGAGTCGTATTACTTCTCGCGTCAGCCGTTGGGAAATGTGTACGATTCGCGCTTTGTGGCTGTGCTGCCCGACGGACGCTTCATCAACGGTACGTTCTACGGCCTGACGGTGGTGGATCCTGCCCAGTTCATGGCAAGTTCGCACTACCGGAAGCCTATCCTGTCCGACTTCAGGGTAAACGGTCAGAAGGTGGATCTGGCCGATCCGCACAACCCGAAACTGCGCCAGTCCATTTCGTATGCCGAATCCATCCGGCTGGATTATCATCAGAATACCCTGCACTTCGAGGTCTTCTGTCCGATCGGTTCGCAGCGCCACATGTACCGGTTTAAGCTGCAGGGCTACGACCGTGACTGGAGCGAGCCGACAACGGTTCCGGAGGCCGATTACAAATACCTGAAACCGGGAACCTACTATCTGCGCGTTCAGTCAACTTCCGATCAGGGCATCTGGAGGAACGATGCCGAGACAACCCTGAAAGTGGTCATCAATCCGCCGTTGTGGCAGACGTGGTGGGCCTGGCTGCTCTATCTGATTGCCGTGCTGGCTTTGGCCACGTTCATCGGACACCTGCTGAAACAGGCTTTCCAGATGCGCCAGAAACTGAAAATCACCGAGGAACTGAACGAATTCAAGATGGCATTCTTTGCTGGCATCAGCCA
>JAGBQS010000031.1 GCA_017632695.1 Bacteroidales bacterium | reverse complement strand
TGGCCCGTTTCCTTAACAAACTTTGGAATATGACGGTTATTCCGTTCCGATTGGGGAAAGGAGATACCCTGTTTATTCAGTATCCGTTTAAGAAGTTCTTCGGTATTGCCTGTTTCCTGGCGCATTTGCGGGGAGCCAAGGTTGTTACATTAATTCATGATCTGGGTTCGTTCCGCCGGCACAAACTGACAGTCAGGCAGGAAAACGACCGGTTGATGCAGTCAGATGTTCTGATTGTGCATAATCCCAGCATGCAGCAGTTCGTTGTTGAGAACGGTTATACGCATCCGGTTGTTACACTAGGCATTTTCGACTATCTTTCCACTTCGTCGGCACGTGAACGGAAGGCTCCGGCCGAAGGGCAGCGATGGCGTGTATCGTTTGCCGGAAATCTTACGGAACGGCGCAATCATTTCCTTTACGAACTGGATCCTCTGATCGGACCCCATTGGCAGATGGAACTGTACGGACATGGTATGACCGACGAGGATTGTGCCCGTTTCCCCAATATGCATTTCCATGGCCGTTTGCCGGAAGATCAGCTGGTGAGCGATCTGGATGCCGAATTCGGATTGGTCTGGGGCGGTGATTCTGCAACTGATTGTGTGGGAGATTGGGGCGTTTATCTGGGTTATAACAATCCGCACAAAACATCCTTCTCCATGCGGGCAGGATTGCCTGTTATTATATGGAGCAAGGCTGCTATGGCCGACTTCGTTCTTTCAAACGGTATCGGACTGGTGGTCGATTCATTGGCCGATATTGAGCCGCTGCTTGCCAATCTGAGTGCCGAAGATTATGCCCAGATGCATCAGAATGCCATGAAGATCGGAAAACAGCTTCAGGCGGGCAAATATACGGAAGAGGCTTTGAAAAAAGCCTATCAGGCTATTTCTTCTTTTTCTTGAACAGACGTGTGAATCGTTTGCGGCGGTACCAGTTGCGGTCGTGCTGCTTTTTTTGAGCCACGCCCAAACCGGTTACCCATGCCTCGTCCATGTTACGGGCTTTGGCATATTCCCGAACGACGAATTCGAACAAATCCATACGTCCTGTAAAACGTGTCAGATTCTCCAGGCAGTCAGTTAATGGAATCTGCTGCCCGATCGGGTAGAAGGTCATCCGGTTGATGTCGATTAACGAGAAGTGAAAGTCTGTCCCGTTCCCAGCTAACTTATAAAGCACATTGGTGTTGTTCAAGTCGTGATGTAAGATCCCGGCTTGATGTAATTGTGCCGCAAATCGGGCAAAGGCTGTGGCTAAGGGTTTGTTCCAGTCATCGCAATCTGTCAGTTCCTTAATGCCGTGGGCATGATCTGGACGCGAAAAATAGTAGGCCTCCTTTAGCAGGAACCCGTCTCTCAGTTCCACGGCCGCCATCGGTTCCGGTGTATCAAAGCCCCGGCGTATCAGTTCAAGCCCGTTTTCGAATGCTTTGCGAACCTTGTGTTTCCGTATGGCATAAACTGATTTCTGCAACCAGTTCGGCTGCTTGAAGCGTTTGACAACAATGTTGCCGAAATCCTTAATCTGATTCCGCTTGTTCCAAAGCATTATACCTCCTGATTCAAACGATTCCGGCAGACCCTCTATGAGAGTTTGCAGTTGGGCGTCGTTGCTGAATTTCGGATTGATGGTTACAGTCTTGTTCATTTTATCAGTTTCCACTTCAGTTCATACCACTTGCGTTCAACCGTGTACCGCCACAGGTTGTGCCAGTCCATACTCGAATTGCACGGCTTGATGGTAACATCTTTTTTAGGGCGGGAGGGATCCAACTGGTCGCATAACGAGACGATATACTCCATCATGTTGTACTTGTCGAGCATCAGTTCCCGGGCAGCAAGCAGATCATGGATTGAGTTCTCGTAACGGTTGTTGGCGATGGCATAGTCGATGATCCGGATGGCATCCTCAGGTTGCCTGACATTAATAGGCTCAAAAGCGCCACGGGGAATGTAGTCCTCCATGTTCGTACAACCATAGTAGAACGGGAAAGTCTCGGCCAGCAGGCAATCGCTCATCTTCTCAGTCCAATAGTAGGGCTGCGAAGAATTCTCGATCACAAGATGATACTTGTATTGGGCCAGAATATCCCACTTGTCCTCAAATTCGTTAAAGCCACGGCCAAAAATGTCAATCTGATCGCCATAATGTTCCTTCAGTTTGCGCACAAAAAGCATTCGGTCAATATGACCCTGAGTAAAAGCTTTATTGCTGGTAATAACCGATAGCAACTTCGGTTTCTCCATCCGGGGCATTGCTTTCAGTTTGTCGTAGTCAAGCGAATACTCCGGACGCGGCCTTCCTTTCGACTTGAAGCCGATGAACCATGGCAGGATGGCAGGACTGAGATGCACATTCGGGTGTTTCGTTTCTTGCTGACAGGTGCAGACAACGCCAAACTGATTGAGATATTGTTGCGGATAAATCAGTACGGAACGGGGTTCGGTTGTCAGAACAATGGTATTTTCAGGAGCCACCCTGCATGTTTCGGCTTCGCGGGCTCCTTTGCCCTGAACCACCCAGAAATCCGGCTCCGGACACTCTTCATTGACATAGAAACGGTAGCGCCCGTCCAACGAAGTGAGCGTGTGCCCTTTCGTTTGCCGGTCGTAGATGGTGCCTAATCCTTTCCGGTATGGAGTCAGTTTGATTTTGTACATAAGTATTACATGTTCTTGATGGTTTCCTTCAACCAGCTCGAAGATACGCCTTCCGTGCGAGGCAGAATAACCACTTCCTTGCCATGCTCCTCGCACCAGCGGACAGCCGCCTGGAAGCCGGCATGGTTCTGATCGGGACCCTTGGCAAAAATATCGAAATCAACCTCCTTGACGATGTCGTCCACGCCTTTATAAACCACCACTTCATCCACATAACGGATGGCTTTCACCATGTAACAGCGTTCTTCGGTACTGTAAACCATTTTGGCTTCCGGTTTGTATTTCAGAATCACATCGCTGTCCTGTACGGCAACAATGAGGTAGTCACCGAACTGGCGGGCTTTGCGGAACAGTTCAACATGTCCGATATGTAACAGGTCATAAACACCTACTGTAAGAACTTTCTTCATAACTTGAAATATTTAAGTCGCCATCGCAATTTCAGCTTGCGGACGAGGTTGAGGGGTTTGTGTTTCAGTTTGCCCTGATAGTGAGCTGCATAATCGTCAATGGCATCGAGGACCCGGGCCGAATTCTTTCCGTCGCGATGGCTTTCGTGGAATCGGGTATATTCATCAATGGCCTGCATGAGTGTTTCCGGTCTGGTGAGAGCCTTTTCGAGAGCCGGGGCTATCTCATCAAGGTTCTGAACGTCGAGCAGGTATGGCCCCGGACTGGTGTTCCGATAGGTAACTGCCGGCTTACCGGTCATCAGGTATTCCACAATCAGGCTGGAGGAATCGCAAAGCAGGACATCGCTCTTTCGGAAGGTGTCCAGTCCGACATTGGCTCCGACAAACTGAATGTTCGGATGCTTACGGCATATATCCTGATAAGTTTGCAGAAGCTCTGCATCATCCATCAGCTTCGGATGGAAGGTAATGATCCAGTCCCAATCTTTCTCGGATGCCAGTCTGTCGATTACGGAAGCCATGTCCCATACTGACGAGATTCCTTTGCTGAAAGTCGTGCCGTACAGGATGCAGGGACGTTCGCGTTCTGATTCCGGATTCAGGTCCGGACGGAATGTGTCATCGGCTTTAGGCCAGCCTGTCTCGTACACCTTGAAGTACCCGTACTTCTTTTCCAATTCCTTAAAAACGGTTGTACTGCTTTTTCCTTGTGTACAATATATGTCCCACCAGCCACGCAGCGCAAAATGATCGTCTACTTTATCGGCACGTTTGTTAATGGGATAACCGTGAAAAATCTCTACTTTGATGCCGGGAAGAAACGGATAAACCCAGTTGCCGGGAGCAATGACTGCCAGTGGGTTCCATGCAATCGCTTCTTCAATGGTTTGAATCCTTTGCTCGTCGGGCTGCAGCATGTCCGGACAGGTTTCTTCCAAAAACCAGGCGACTTCGCACCCGCGCTGCCTTGCCTCGCGTTCAACGGGACGCAAGATACTGTAGGCATACGAGTGAGATGCAAAAAGCAGATATTTTTTCATACTAAAGCTGCGATGACAAATGATGGATGTCCTTGTATTCGCGATAGGGTTGGTCCAACTTCAGATAGAAGAAGTTGTGCGTGCGGCGTTTCTCTTCCGGCGGAAGTTGCATATAATTGCCAAACAGCTGCTTCAGGTACGCATCGTTGTCTTTCATACCCATCACCGATTTCCCTTCAAAAAGAATGGGGGTCGGGTCTCCCAATACCTCCGTACGGCTCACCATACTTTTCAGACCGTCATTATGGTTCACGGCAACGACAGGAGAGGTTTCGAAGTCATAGCGCATCATGTGCCGCTTCATCCAGCGTTGAAGCGTTTCCATCTTCAGGGTCTTCTGAACAAGTAAAGGAACCCAACTCGACGGACCATGACCGTGGCGGTAAGGATCACGGACGCGATAGAACATCAGTTTGCGAAGTTTTTTGTACCAGAACTGATAAATGTGCTGAGCCATTTTATTGCTTGGGGCACCATCCATCGGGAAGACATCGACAAAAATGCCTCCCAGATAATAACGGTATGGGCGATCAATCAGTGTGGTTTCGCTATCCTGGATCTTGCCATAGTGGAACGGATATTTCTTATCGCGTTCCCAGCAGATGAATTCGTAACGTTTGGGCAGCCACTCTTCGGCATGTTCAATGAGTAACTCATAGTCCTTGCGAGGCATGCAGATGTCGATGTCATCGTCCCAGGGAATGAATCCTTGGTGACGAACGGCTCCGAGCAGAGTGCCGTCCACCAGATAATAACGCAGATTGTGCTGCTGGCAGACATCGTGAATCACCATCAGTACATCAAGCAATCGGAGTTGCAAAGGTCGGATATCGTAATTGGCCATGTAAAAACTGGATTTTGGAATGCTTTTATTTGATTTTATCGAAACCTTCTCCGAATACACCGTGACAGAAGGTTTGGCTGACCATGGCGTTCGGATCAATCTGTTTGATGAGATTGAAGACATATTGGCTTTCGTACTTGCGGCAGAGTACCATTACCATCTCGACATCTTTCTTGCTGTACCAGCCTTCGCCATGCAGAACCGTAACGCCCCGTTCCATCTGTGTGTTGATGGCATCGGCAATGGTCTGGTAGCGTTTCGAGATAATCATGAACTGAACGGTCTGCCGGTTTCCGTTGAAGACATAGTCGAGCATGACGCTTGCAACTACCGTGAATACAACACCATAGACAATGAGTTCGGCGCTGTGGAACAGGAAGTAACTGGAGCAGATAATGGTAATGTCGACGAACTGCATGATGCGGCCCATACTCAGACGACTGTATTTATTGACCATTGCCACAATGATGTCTGTGCCGCCGGTCGATCCGTTGTGCGCAAAAACGATACCTACACCGGCACCGCATAGCATGGCTCCGATAATCAGGTGCATGAACCGGTCATTGCCGGGTGTGATGAGCGGAAAACTTTCAAACAAAGGCTGGCAAAAGCCGACCAAAGCCGAAAGGATGGAAACGCCAATGATGGTTCGGATGAAGAATTGCCTGCTGAGGGTTTTGTACGAAATAAGAAGCAGTGCACCGTTCAGCACCCAGATCATGATGGCAGGATTCCACGAGAAGGCATAGTATAGCAGCGAAGCTATACCCGTTACACCTCCCATGACGATGGTCTCGGGAATGATAAAGCCGGAGTAGCCGATGGCATACAGGCTGATACCTACGAAGATGAAGAAATAATCCTTCAGGTAGGTGCTGAACATTCGCTTGTTAACAATACTAAGTATCCGATGCATGATTCGTTGTTGTAATTGGGATGAAGGTTTGGTTGTTTAGAAAAATTTGTATTGTATGCCAAATCCGAGACAAAGAATGTCCCCCAGCGTGATATCTTTATTCGGAACGGCCGATATAATGGCCAGATCGTACGACGAGAGTTCGTAGTAGAACGAAACGCGATCGTAACGGCGTCTTTTTTCTTTCGGGATATTCAGACTGATCCGGCTTCCGAATCCTAAGTGTAAACGCACCTTCGATGAGAACCGGTAGTAGTTGCCGCTGTTGTATTTTTCCGGTTCCTTTACCCAGAACTCGTCATTGAAGATCGTATTGGCAAAGAACGAAAAGACGGCCGGTTCGAACGAGAATGCAGCACGTCTGTTCCAGGCTATATGCGTATCTGCCGATTGCGGAGCTGCCCATCTGCGGTGACCTAATCCGAAACTCCAGGGAACCAGATTTTCGCGCAGGGTGAACGTGAAGGCTGCCCGTTCATTGTGGTCTTTAGGCACGAGTCCGAACTGGGCATGTGTTTCCCATCGGTCATTTTTGCCATAATCCCATCCGGCACCGACAGAAAGAACTCCGATGTTACCTGCCACCTGAACCGTTCCAATGTTCGGAATCAGACTGATCCATCGTTCGTAGGTCCGTAATACCCGCTTGTGATAGTAATCGAGACTGTCACGCATGGAGGTCGGAGCCTTGAGCATCGATGCCACGGGTGTGGCATCCTGAGCCTTCAGTCCTGCAACGGCAAACCAACAGCAGATACTAAAAATCAATAGCCTCAATTTCATAACTGCTGTCTTGGTTAACAGTGATTAAAAAATATTTCCGATCTTTGATCTCGCCGATTCCATAGAAATAAATACCATCATTGTAGGGTTCAATGGTTTCCAGCCGGTGGTTATGCCCGTTCAGACAGAAAGGAGAAGGGAAAAGGTTCAGATAGAGACCGAAAGGATAGACCACGTTGTTGTTGAACTGCTCGTCGCCTGGACGTGAGTGCATAACAAATACCGTGCGGATAATGGAATCGGGGTTCTGTGTGTTGAGCGAGTCTATGTATTCGGCCTGTTTCTGCATGAATTCGAAATCGGGGACCGGTGTTGAATAGTCCAGTTCCAGGGCCACGGTGTTCAGAATCAGGAACCGGTAATGTCCGACCGTAAACGCATAATTGTAATCCCCGAAAATGTACCGATAGATATGCTCGCCGGTTCCCAGAAAATCATGGTTGCCGATTACGGTGAGCCAGGGCATCCTGAATCCCAACAGGCAATCACGCATCCAGATGAACTCATCTTTTACGCCGAAGTCAGTCAAGTCGCCTCCGTGCAGCACAAAGTCTACATCTCCGCGCTTGTTGATTGCAGCAACAGCCTCGTTCGTTTCGTCATACCAGCGTTGTGTGTCGCTGATGAAAGCAAACTTGAACGAACTGCCCAAATTAGCCTGACTCAATTTTTGCAGGTTCTTTTCTGTCAGATGATGTGCCCCCTTAACGCGTCCTTCGTAGGGGTGGAATTTGATAAGGTCACAGCCTGTCAGTAAACCGACGGCTGCAACCATTCCTAAAAGGTATCTGGCAAAAGAACCAGGCTTCATTTTCTATCCTTTGGTTACGATGTTGACAATCTTCTTGGGGACGAAGATGAACTTTACGATTTCCTTTCCTTCAATCCACTTCTGGCATTCTTCGGCAGCCAGAACGGCTTCTTTGACAGCATCTGCTCCGGCATCGGCCGGCAGATCGATGGTGAAACGCATCTTGCCGCCAATCTGAACCGGGTACTTGACAGTGCTTTCAACCAGATACTTCTCGTCGAAGGTCGGCCACTGTGCATCGCATACAGTGGTGTCATGTCCAAGATTGTGCCAGAGCTCCTCTGCAATATGAGGAGCAAACGGGGCAATCAGGACAACCAATGGCTCGAGGATGTCGCGGCTGCTGCACTTCTGCGCTGTCAGTTCGTTTACGGCAACCATGAAGGCCGAAATGGCGGTGTTGTACGAGAACTGATCGATATCGCCTGTCACTTTTCTGATGAGTTTGTGGAGCGACTTGAGGTTCTCAGGAGTAGGTTGTGCACTCTTGTCCCCGGTCTGGAACAGATTCCAGAACTTCTTCAGGAATCGGAAGGCGCCGTCGATACCGGCTGTATCCCAAGGCTTGCTCTGCTCGATAGGACCCAGGAACATCTCGTAGATACGGAGGGTGTCGGCACCGTATTTCTCACAGATTACATCGGGGTTAACGACGTTGTACTTCGACTTTGACATCTTTTCAACGGCCGCTGTAGTGATGAATCTGCCATCGGCATTCAAAACCACCTCGGCTTCCTGGAACTCAGGACGCCAGGCACGGAAGCTGTCGACATCCATATCCAGATTGCTGACAAAGTTCACATCCACATGAATCGGATCGGTGGCAATGCCCTGATAGGTTCCATCGGCAGCCAACAGATCGGCGCTGACAAACTTATTGGTTCCGCTTACACGATGTGCAAAGCGGCTGGAACCCTGAATCATTCCCTGATTGATAAGCTTCTTGAAAGGCTCTTCGCTTTTTACAACCTGAATATCCTTGAGGAACTTGTTCCAGAAGCGGCTGTAAATGAGGTGGCCAGTGGCATGCTCGCTGCCACCCAGATAGAGGTCCACATTGTCCCAGTATCCGTTAGCCTCAGGGCTTACCAGCGCCTCGCTGTTGTGAGGATCGGTGTAGCGGGTCTAATAGGCAGAGCTGCCGGCAAAGCCGGGCATTGTGCAAAGTTCGAGCGGGAATACGGTCTTGTTGTCGATAAGAGCCTTCTCGACGACTTTGCAGTTCTTCTCGTCCCAGGCCCAGCGGGTAGCATGACCCAACGGAGGCTGTCCGTCCTTGGTCGGTTTGAAGTCGCTGACCTCCGGTAACTCGAGCGGCAGGGACTCCGTTGGAAGGGTATAAGGCATGTCGTCCTTATAGTAGATTGGGAATGGCTCGCCCCAGTAGCGCTGGCGGCTGAAGATGGCATCGCGCAGACGGTAATTGACCTTTACGCGGCCGATGCCCTTCTCGGTAACATATTTCTTCATGGCAGCTATGCTTTCCTTTACCTGCAGGCCATTCAGATTGATTTCGCTGTTTGCCGAATTCTTCATGACTCCTTCCTTGGCATCGAAGCTGCCCTCGTTGAGGTCGTAGTTTCCCTCAATGAGCGGAATGATGGGCAGATTGAAGTGCTTGGCAAACGCCCAGTCCCGGCTGTCGTGGGCAGGAACCGCCATGATAGCGCCTGTTCCGTAACCGGCAAGAACGTATTCGGAAACCCAGATCGGAATGTTCTCGCCCGTAATCGGGTTCACGGCATAGGCGCCGGTAAATACGCCTGTTACCTCATGCGCTGCCTGACGGTCGCGTTCTGTTTTACGCTTGCAGGCTGCCAGATAGGCTTCTACTTCGGCCTGTTTTTCGGTGGTGGTGACCATCTGCACGTATTTGCTTTCGGGTGCCAGCACCATGAACGTTACGCCGAACATCGTATCGGCACGTGTGGTGAAAATCGTGAATTCCAGACCATCCTGTGTCGCCGGATTATTGTTGGCAACAACCTTGAACTGAGCTTCGGTACCTTCGCTGCGGCCAATCCAGTTCTTTTGTGTTTCCTTAATGGAATCGCTCCAGTCGATGGTCTCCAGTCCGTCCAACAGACGCTGGGCGTATGCGCTTACGCGAAGGCACCACTGACGCATCAGTTTCTGTTCAACCGGGAAGCCGCCTCGTTCAGAGACACCGTTCACAACCTCGTCGTTGGCAAGTACCGTACCCAATTCCGGACACCAGTTGACCATCGTTTCGCCCAGATAGGCAATACGGTAGTTCATCAGCGTCTGCTGCTGCTCTTTTTCGCTGAAGGCGTTCCATTCTTCAGCGGTAAAAGACAGTTCCTTGCTGCAAGCGGCATTCAGTCCCTTTGTACCATTCTTGGCAAATCTTTCGGCCAGCTTGGCAATAGGCTGAGCCTTTTGCAAATCATTGTCATAATAAGACTGGAACATCTGGCAGAATGCCCATTGTGTCCATTTGTAATAGCCGGGTTCGCAAGTGCGGACTTCGCGGTTCCAGTCGAAGCAGAAACCGATACGGTCGAGCTGTTCGCGATAGCGGGCAATGTTCTTCTCGGTGGTAACGGCAGGATGCTGACCGGTCTGGATGGCATACTGTTCTGCCGGCAATCCGTATGCATCGTATCCCATCGGGTGCAAAACGTTGAAGCCGCACAGACGTTTGTAACGGCTATAGATATCGCTGGCAATATAACCGAGCGGATGACCTACATGCAGACCTGCTCCTGAAGGATAAGGGAACATGTCCAAAACATAGTATTTCGGGCGATTCTTGTCAATCTCCACCTTGTAAGTCTTCTCGTCGCGCCAACGCTGCTGCCACTTGAGCTCGATGTCGTTGAAATTGTATTCCATTTCTGCTTGTTATTTTATGAATAATATTATGCGATGTTTGTAGGGTTAAAATTGCGCGCAAATATAATCAAATTATATGAGGTGACCAAATAAATGCTGGGAAATCAACTCTTTCGGCGCAACAGGACATATAAAATGACGGGTATACCGAACAATTGTGTAAGTGCATTGATGGGTAATGTCCGACCGTTTGACGGCATCGAACTCAGCCATAAACATATTAATGCACACAAGGATCCCAATAGCAGCGAGGCAGGAAGAAGAATCCTGTGATTATCCGTCCGGAACATCATCCGGGCTACATGCGGAATGCTGAGACCAATAAAGGCTATAGGGCCGCACCAGGCCGTTGTCACAGCGCAGAGCAAGCCTGTAACCATCAGAACGCCCCATCGCACACCAGGAATCGAGACGCCCAGGTTACGGGCATACAGATCGCCCAGCATCCAGCCGTTCAGAGGTTTGATGAGCCAGCATGAAGCCGTCAGAGAAGCCAGAATCAGAGACGCAAACAAAGGCATTTGTGCCATGCCGACCTGATTGAAAGAACCCATGCCCCAAAGCATCAGGGCCTGAATGCCGTCGGCTGAAGCGGAATAACTCAACAGGGTAAGAATGGCATTACTCAGATAACTGAGCAGAATGCCCACAATCAGCAGGGTGACAGGCTGCCGTACAATACCGCCCAATCCCAAAAGGATAAGTAAGATCAGCAAGGCACCGAAAAAGGCGGCAATGACCAGGCCGAATCCGGGCGGCGTGCCCAATAACAGGATCGTGATGGCAACGGCCAGATGCGATCCGCTGGTGATGCCCAATATGGAAGGACCCGCCAGAGGATTCCGGAAATAGCTTTGCAAAAGGAGACCGGCAACGCTGAGCGCGGCTCCTGTTAACATGGCGGTAAGTGTGGCAGGTATCCGCATCTGCCAGATAATGTATGTCCAGGCCGGGTTCGTCGCTTCGTCGCCGGCTAATATTGACAAAACATCAAAGGCCGGTATAGCTACCGACCCCGATAGGATTGTAAGCGCAGCGGCGCCCAAGACTAATAAAATAAGAATTATAAACAAAATCTTTCGATTTATAGCGTTTCTTATTCTGTTTTTTGTGCGGACTTGAGGCTTTCCTGTTCCTTTTGCCAGTCTTCGATGAAACATGGCCAGGGGTTGTGCTCTATACCACCCATTTCGAGCATCTGCGTCCAGATTTCCTGTGTCAGCTGCTCAACCGCTTTCTTGCGCGGTAGGGTCATGTCGGGCATAACAGGGACGCCGATGTGTATGGTGATAAGCGGGATGTTCGCCTTGCCGGTAAACTTGCGCCAGCCGGTTCGCGGCCTGTAGGTAATATACAGAGGAAGAACCGGACAGCCCCAGCGGTAAGCCATCGTGAAGGCTCCTTTATGGAACGGTTTAAGAGGCTTATAGAAAGGCCAGCTGATACCTTCCGGGAAAAGATGTACCCATGAACCTTCTTCGTGCCGGCGATCGAATGCGGCATCGTATTTCTTCATGGCTTGCAGTCCGGTCGGAATCGGAACGCCTCCGATATACTTCATGTGCCAATAATCCTTGGTCTTCATGTTTTCGCCGAACATCGGAATATAGAAAGACCAGCCGGTTGCCTGAATGATGGAAACCATATCCCAACGGTAGGCATGATTACAGGTGGTTATACCCGGTTTCTTCAGGACATCCCTGTATTTTTTCAGATTCTCCTTGCCCTCGCACCTGAATCCATAGACCAGCCAGTTCAGGAAGAATACCAGCGTATGGCATTTCAGCCAGGCTAAGGCACGGTTCAGTTTGAAGTTGAACGAATCCTCATAATATGGATAGGTTTCGTCGATGGCGAACTTCTTTACATGCGGCTTGTGGTACAGGTGAACGGTCGGATCGGAAGGGAAATCGATGCCCGGATCCGGGACATATACGCCTTCCTTGACTTTCAGTTCCTGGTATTGTCTGTTGTTTTCGATCATGGGGAACAAAAATTATAGTTTGCCGCGGCCTTCAAGCCATGCGGGAACCTGATTCTGCATAAAGTGGAAGAAACAGCGGCCTTCGGAATCGAGCTGACCGTTTACGATACCGACAATTTCTACAGCAGCGCGGACGCAGATATGATAGTCTTTCTTGCGACGTATTTCCTGTTCGAAGATCACACGCGGACCTTCCTGCCGGATATTCATCAGACTATGGAACTTTTCGGCCGACATCATAGGCCGTACAAACTGAAGGTCCACCTTGGTAACCATCATATCGACGCCGTTGTCGTGCCACTTGCGGAAGGTTTCGCCCATCTCTTCCATGAACTCCAGACGGGTTACTTCCAGGTAGTGCTGTACGAAGGTGTTGGTAGCCGAACCGAAACGGTCGCATTCATAGTCGCGAACCTTCATTTCATAGTCGAAGATAACTTCATGCAGACGTTCGGGCATACGGTTCGACGAGTGGGTAACACCTGTCAGTTCCGGGATGGTAATCTTACCTTGCAGGTAGTCGGCGAAATAGTCTCCTCGCGTAAGTTTGCCGTTGATGCCAACAACGACATCTACACGGGCTCGCATACAGAGCTCGCCTGATTCCCGCCGGAAATCCTGCAAATAAACGTATCTGGCTCCTTCGCGATGCATGTTCAGGCAAGAGCGGAATGTCTCGCCGCGCTGGATGGGAGAACGGTATTGGATGGCGGCTTCGTAAACTACAAAGTCAATGCCCAATTCCTCGCTCCATTGCGCACGGTCTATTCCCAAACTGGCCAGGAATTCGGTGCGTGTCTGCATCAGCAGGTTGTGGTAGTAGGCATTGTTGACTACTCCCTGCATGTCGCACTCAAAGTCGCGAATGGTAACAGTTGATTCAAATAGATATTTTTTCATAGCTATTGTAGTTCGGGCGCAAAGATAACAAATAAATATGAAACAAGAACTTTTTGGGCAATAAAAATGACAATTTCAAGTTCATTTTGCAAAAAATAGGGAGGAATTTGCCAAGTTTACTGAAATGTTTCTGTCATTTTGTTGAAAATAACTATCTTTGCGCACCCATTTTTTATTTCGGGTATATATCATGCATAATTTGTTACGTTTTCTATATATCCTCATTACTGCTTTTCTGGCAATAGCCGGAACCATAAAGGCCGATGCGCAGAATAAGCCGCAGACGGGTTCCTCGCGTGTAACCCTGAGCGGCTATGTCTGTGACAGTATTACAGGCGAGCGGCTGGAATTCATTACCTTGCAGGAGAAGGGTACAACCAACGGCACCATTACCAATACCGACGGAGGGTACTCTTTGCTATTGCGCAGTAACGGTACGCTGGTGGCAAGTTGTGTCGGTTATAAAACCAAGGAGATTCCCGCCCGGAACAAGTCCCGCAAAGTGGTGATTATGCTGGTTCCGACCGATTATCAGTTAAAGGAGGTTGTGATAAAACCCAAACGCGAGCACTACAGGCGTCGCGGTAATCCTTCGGTTGAACTGGTCAAGGCGGTCATCGGGCATAAGGACGATTTCCCGTTGTCCGATCAGGACTACTACCAATGCGAGCGATACGAGAATACCACTTATTCGCTGAATAACTTTTCAGGGGCACTGTACCGGGGTTGGAAGAAGAAGTTCCCCGATATCGACCAATATATTGATACAGCTTTTTCCGGCAGTCCGGTACTTCCGATTTCGAGCGACGAGTCAATAGAATCGGTTTATTTCCAGAAGAATCCGAAACGGACCAGAACCGTTCTGCAGGGAAAGCGTCATGTCGGTCTCGATGAGATGCTGCCTCCCGATCTGGTGGCAAAGGCGCAGACCGAATGTTTCCCGGAAGTAAATCTCGATGAGCCCAGCATTTACATGTTTACCAATAAGTTCGTCAACCCCTTGTCGAACTTCGCCATCGCTTTCTATAAGTACTACATCCTCGATACACTGACCTTCGAAGACGGGAACCGGTATATAGATCTGGGGTTTGCTCCGCTGATTCCCGAACAGTTCGGGTTTATAGGACATCTGTACATATCCACCGACAGTACCTACTTCATGCGAAAGGCTGAATGGAGCCTGCCGCCTGACATCAACCTGAACTTTGTTCGTAACATGCGTATCACCTTGGAACAGGAAATCCCGCCCAACGGCACCCGTGTGCTTTCGCGCAAGAAGTTCGAGAGCGAGATGACGGTGGTAGGTGAGACGACCGGTCTGTATGCCCAGCGGGAGATGGTGTACAGTAAATTCGATTTTTCGGCACCCGATGCCGATGCGCAGAAACTGTTGGACGGGTTCTCTCCCCGGAAGGAGGCTTCGGATATGCTGACCAAGAGTGAAGAGTTTTGGGAAGAGCATCGGGCCGGCGAGAATGAGGCCATGGGAAATCAGGTTAATACGATGCTGAACCAGATGCGCCAACGTCCGTTCTTCAAGTATACGGAACTGGTTCTGACCTGGCTGTTCAAAGGATATATTCCGCTTACCAAGAAGCCATTTGAGGAGAATGAGTTCCTGTATGGTCCGCTGAATACTTCTGCGAGTTACAATAGCATCGAAGGCTTGCGCGTCCGTACCGGAGGACTGACAACCGCTGCCTTGAACCGGCACTGGTTCGGCTTCGGTTATCTGGCATACGGCTTCAAGGACGGGCAGTTTAAGTATGACACGAAACTGGAATATTCGTTCAAGGAGTGCAAAAGCCACAGTAATGAGTTCCCCATGCACAAGCTGATGCTGGAGTATAACTACGACACCAATCTGCTGGGACAGGACCCTACAACCTCGAAAGATAATTTCCTGCTTTCGCTTAAGCGCGACGATTCTGAGAAGATAGCCTACGAGAGACGGGCAGAACTGTCTTACATCCGGGAGTTTTATGGCGGCTTCAGCTGGAAACTGCAAGGCTCCTGGTTGCGCGAGTACAGTACCCGATATGCTCCTTTCTTCCGTGTCGACGGATTGTCAACCAACCGGACAGGAAGATGGGGAGAGCGGTACTATGACTTGTCGATGGCTACGCTGCAACTGCGATATGCTCCGCACGAAACGTTTATCCAGTCACGTCTGGACCGAACTGCCATCAACCATCAGCATCCGGTATTTGTGCTTCAGCACCAGATAGGGGCCGAGGGCATTTTGGGCTCTGATTTTGATTATCAGCGTACGGATTTCACTTTCGAGAAGAGATTCTGGTTGTCGGCCTTCGGATATGTCGACACTCAGTTGAAAGTCGGTAAGGTCTGGAGCCGGTCTCCTTACGCATTGCTGATTATCCCGAATGCCAACCTGGGCTATACCATACAGAGTCATAGCTTTTCGCAGATGAATGCGATGGAGTTCGTTTCTGATCAGTATGGTCAGTGGGATGTGGTATATTATCTGAACGGATGGCTGCTGAACACGCTTCCATTGTTCCAGAAACTGAAATGGCGTGAAGTGGTTTCGTTCAGGGGATATTGGGGATCTCTGACCGAGAAGAACAATCCTTCGGCCGTCCTCGCCGACGGTTCGCTCAGGAATCCAGACCTGTATCAGTTCCCGGCATCCGATCAGGTCTATACCGATATGGGTAAGGAACCGTACATGGAATTGGCTTTCGGCGTTGAGAATATTTTTAAGTTATTGCGGGTTGATTATATCCGCCGGTTGAATTACCTGGATCATCCGAATGTAACCAGGAACGGCGTGCAGATTTCCGTGCACCTTACTTTCTGATTTTTTATCTGGTCAGAGAGAAGTTCAACGTCAGACCGAAGTCGGTGTTGATTGTCGGGTAGGAGGTTGAGATAAGCGGGGTATTGATCTGCTTTTGCCAATAGAACTTCATGTTCAGCATCTTCGAGAACTGGTAATCTGCACTGAAATTAATGTTCCAGGCTTTGTTGCCTGAGGTGGCTTCGCTGTAAACATCTTCAATTTTCCGCAGTAGGGCAACCTGATTCTTGTGAGTCAGGTCGAGTTTCAGGTTCAGGTCATGCGAAACATTCTTTTCCCGTGCGTTGGTGCCCATCGGCAATCCGATCTTCTGTCCGAATTTCGCAATCTTGTAGCCGGTACCGATTGTCAGATCTTTTGAGACATTTTCAACAATCTGGGCTGCCGACATGTTGAGTGTTACGGAACGCGAGTGTTTATACTCCACTTTGGCTGTAATGCCGTTGTGCAAGGTTGCGTTCAGGCCCAAAAGCGGAGCGAAACTCTCGGTCAGCGTTACGGTCGAGATGTCGAATTCGGAACTTGGCACGGGCACATCGTCCGATACGTCGAGCGTGAAGCCGAGACCCTGCTCGTTTTCCGCATAGTTGGTATACGAAGCATAGCTGCCTATGGCATATGTGCAGGTATAGGCGTGGCTGAGCGAAAGACTCTTGAAGTATTCGCTCAATTTGGGGAAGAGCTGCAGTAATCCGTCGTACTTGACGTTCCAGTTTGGCAGAGCCCGCCAGAAGTCCGGGAACGGATTTAGCGAAACCTTATCCGGAGAACCTCCGTTCATGTAGGCCGAGATGAAAGCCGGCACAAGCACGTCGCTCGAATTGATCCGGCTGCCGCCAAGGATGCCCGTATATCGCATGCCGGCCTGTGTCGGATAATCGGTCATAAAGCCGCCTTTGGGATAGTTTGTTCCCTCATATCTGCCAAGCATGCGCGTATAGATGGTATTTCGGGCAGCAACCTGTTTTTCGAAGGCTTTGCTGCTGTATTTGTCTTTCGAACGTGTGCCGCC
>JAGBQS010000327.1 GCA_017632695.1 Bacteroidales bacterium | reverse complement strand
GGTCGCCGTGTTCTGCCAGCCGTCGGAGTGCTGCAGCTGGAAGTTCGTATAGCTCCTCAGCCTGCCGATGGCCAGTCCCAAGCCGTTGTGCTGGCGCAGGTCGCCGTAGCTGCCGCCTCGGGTGCTGTTCTCAATGAGCAGCCCCTCGTTGTGCTTCTTGGTGATGATGTTCACCACGCCGGCGATGGCATCCGAGCCGTAGAGCGCCGACGAGGCTCCCTTCACGATTTCAATCTTCTCGATGTTCTGAGGGTCGATAAGGCTCAGGTCGTTCTGCCCGCCCACGTCGCCGTGTATGCGTTTGCCGTCGACCAGCACCAGGATATAGGCGTTGCCCAGGCCGTTCAACTGCATCTGCGACCCCATATCATCCTCGCTGAAGGCAAACGAAGCCGTCAGCCCCGAGAGGATGTCCTCAATCGAGCGCCCAGAGTAGTTGCGGAGCATCTTCTGCGTGATGACCTCCGTCTGTACGGGCGCATCCTTCAGCAGGTGCTGCGTGCCAGTACCCGTTACGACCACTTCCTGCAGACTGTCGGTACGCCATATTGATTGCGCTTGTACGCCGACGCACAACAGCCAAAGGCCAAGAGCCAGTTTCTGTTTTAGATTCATCAATAGTTCCTATTTTCCGCGCCGCTAACTCCTGAACGGAACGTACTTCGGTTTGTGGCAGGTCTTCTGACTCTCCCCAGTCTGCTTTACCTTCCCGAGTGACCTCAGTGGCGTTATACAAGCAGACCCGATAACGGGGATTACAGCTGCAGGAACAGTCCCGGACTCTCACCGGATTCCCTTACATCAAGGCGGCATCAGCCACCTGATTGCCATATTCGGCTGCAAAGATACGAATATTTTGTGAATATACCATCATTATTCGAAATATTTTTGTACTTTTGCATGCATGAACGCAAGTTTTATGATAGCAGCACCCACCAGCGGCTCTGGCAAGACGACAATTGCCAGGGGTCTGATGGCGTTGCTGACGCAGAAAGGCTACAAGGTGCAGCCCTTCAAATGCGGGCCCGATTATATCGATACAAAGTTCCATACAGCCGTGTGCGGAAGGCCCAGCATCAACCTCGATACGTTTATGGCTACGCCTGAGCATGTCCTCGAACTCTTTGCTCACTACGGCGAGGATGCCGACGTCTGCGTCGTGGAGGGCATGATGGGACTCTTCGACGGTTACGACCGCGACCGAGGCTCGTCGGCCGAGATTGCCCGAGTGCTGGATATTCCCGTCGTATTGGTGGTCGATGCCAAGTCGGCAGCCTACTCGATGGCTCCCTTGCTGCAGGGCTTCATCAACTTCCGGAAGGACGTACACATCGCGGGCGTTATATATAATAAGGTGGGAAGCGAGCGCCACTTCAAGATGCTGCAAGAGGTGTGCAACGACGTCGGCATCGAGTGCTTCGGCTACCTGCCCAAGGATGCTGCGCTCGAACAGGGTTCACGTTATTTGGGGCTTGATTTCTCCTCAGAACCAGACACCCAGGCGCTGACGAACCTTTTAGAGGCACACGTCCATTGGAATGCCCTACTTAAACTGATAGTTCCCACAGGGGGAACTGTTAATTCCCTCAGGGGGAACTGCGAGTTCCCACAGGGGGAACTTTCCGTCCTCATAGCCCAAAATGCCGAAAGCTTTACGTTTATCTATCAGGAAGCCGTAGGCAGGCTCGGCAACGTCCGATTATTCGACCCGGAGAACGACGTGCCCGACTTCAGCGGCATCGACTTGCTCTACCTGCCTGGCGGCTATCCGGAGAAGTATTTGGAGGCATTGGTCGCCAACGAGGCCTGCCGCCGAGCCATCAAGGACTATGCGGAGCGGGGCGGACGGATTCAGGCGGAGTGCGGCGGTATGATGTATCTTTGCGAACAGATAATGACTGACGACGGCGAATACCCGATGTGTGGGGTACTGCCCTACTCGATTACGGCCCGTAAGGCTGATAGGAAACTCTCGTTGGGATACCGGCGCTTCGTGCTCGACGGCAAGGAGTATCGGGGACATGAGTTCCACTATACACAGTTCATGGGCGAGACTCCACAGTCTGTCGTGCAGGTCTATAATGCCAAAAACGAGCCCGTGACCACGCCTGTGTTTAGGTATAAAAACGTTTTAGCAAGCTATACGCATCTATATGAAATCATTGGCTAAACTACATCCCGTAATGCTGGCCGGTACAGGCAGCGACGTTGGCAAGAGCATCCTGGCTGCCGCCCTGTGCCGCATCTTCAAGCAAGACGGCTACTGCCCCGCCCCCTTCAAGGCGCAAAACATGGCACTCAATTCCTACGCTACACCCGAAGGTCTGGAAATAGGACGTGCCCAGGCGGTGCAGGCCGAGGCGGCAGGTATTCCCTGTCATACCGACATGAACCCGCTGCTGCTGAAGCCCAACTCCGACCATACTTCCCAAGTCGTGTTGCACGGGAAG
>JAGBQS010000326.1 GCA_017632695.1 Bacteroidales bacterium | reverse complement strand
TCGGGTACGATTTCAGGCAGACCGCCCACACGGGTCACAAGCATGGGGACTTCGAAATGATAGGCAATCTGCGAAACGCCCGACTGTGTGGCACTCTTGTAAGGCTGAACCAGCATACTGGAAGCCGAAAAATAGTAACGCACCTCATCGTTGGGCACAAACTCGGTTTTCCAGACAATGCTGTCTTCGACACCTAACGTACGGGCCAACTCATGATATTGTTCCCGTCCGCTATAGAACTCACCGGCTATCAGCAGCCGGAAACCGGCACGGTCCAGATCCTGTTTTGCCTTGGCGTAGGCCTCGATGAGCCAATCCAGACCCTTGTAATCGCGAATCAGTCCGAAGAAAAGCAGATAGCTGAACTGCGGGTCGATCCCTAACTTGCGGCAAGCCTCAACCTTATCCACCCGCTCCCCGTAATTATCGTAAAGCGGATGCGGGGAAGCAACCGTCGGCATATCGGGAATAAAGTAATGCACATCGTCGCACACATTCTGCGAAAGAGCAGCCACGCCATCCACTGAATGAACCAGGAAACGGGAAAGCGTCATATCGCCCAGATGCCGCTCGTGAGGAAGGAAATTGTGGCAAAGTGTCACGGCACGCGTCCTGCCGTTACGGCGGGCTATACGTGCCACCGTTCCCATACACGGAGCCATGAACGGAATCCAGTAGGCCAGGACAAGCAGATCGGGTGCCTCTTTGCGAATGCGTCGGCCCAGGCTGATCCAGGAAAACGGATTAACCGACGACAGGCAGCGTCCGATGCTCAGCCCCTCAGGCGCGGCTTCGTCACGGAACTGCGTCTGTCCGGGAAACAGGAACGACGGATACTGCAAGGTAAAAGTGTATATCCGGACCTGATGTCCCTCGGCTATGAACTGCTGGGCCAGCCTTTCGGTAAACATGGCAAGTCCGCCGCGATAGGGCCAGGCGGTACCGATGATTGTTATGTTCATGACGGGTCGGATTTAACAGACTGACGGCGCAAATCGTAAATACCCTTCACCAGACAGGCTACGATGGATCCGTACATCAGGAAAATAAACACAAACGCCAGGTTGTTGCCCTTACGGACACTTTCGGGATCGAATACAAAGCGGACGCTGTGCTGACCGGCCGGGACATTCAAGGCCCGCAGCATATAGTTCACACGATAGTGTTCGGCTTCCTGTCCGTCGATGGAGGCCTTCCAACCGTAAGGATAGTAAATCTCGGAGAAGACCAGTGTACCCGGATACTGATTGCTATAGATGTAGTTCAGTTCCTTGGGTGTATAGCTTACCAGACGCACTACGGCTGCCGAATCGTGAGTGTTCACCATATTATCTTCGGCAAAGTGTGCAAAGTCCTTACCCACGATAGCAGTTGTATGCAGGTCGTTCTGCATCAGTCCGTCGCTTTCTTCGTTCGGGGTCTGGACAATCTGCAGACGGTCAACAAACCAGGCATTTCCCATCGCGCCCGGATTGAACTGCACCATCGGGGCGTTGTTGTTCGTGCGGTCCGGCAAGATGAAATAACGGGTGTTGAGCATATCGAGAACAGGCTGGTGCATTTTCGAGAGGTGCTCGTCGATGAGGTCCTGATAGCGACGCAGCTTGGCTGCCGAATAACCTCCGATGCTCTTCAGACGATAGGAAGTACGGGCATCGTTGAACGGGCTGACAGTAAGGTTGAACACGCGGTAGTTCGGATCGGTATCGCGCAAGATTTCCTTTTCCCACGAGGTTTCGCGGAAAATACGGTCGAAGTTGGTGGGAGAAGCAAAATCCTTATCGCTCATGAAACGCTTATCGACCGGCCACATGTCGAAAAGTACCAAGGCTCCCAGAATAACGGCCAGAAGGGCCGTACTCCTGAACTTCTCGCTCCTGACATAGTACCAGAGCACAGCCGTACCTGCTGCCACAAAGCCCATGCTGCGCCAAACGTCGGCGCGGAACATCTCTTTACGTGTATCGCGCAAAAGTGCCACCAGCCATTCCGGCATCTGCTGATCCGAAGGAGCATTGAAGCCGGTAGTTGTAGCCAATGCCACCAGCAGCAGAACGGCTACGGTAATGCCCGAAGCCAGCACCTCGGTTGCCATCGACTTGCCCTCCTTCTTGGCCTCTACCAATCGCTGCAACGCCAGGAAGCCCATAAGCGGGATGGTGATTTCGGCAATCACCAGAATGCTCGAGACGGCACGGAACTTATTATACATGGGGAAATATTCGAAGAAGAACCGGGTAGGACCCATCCAGTTATGACCCAGACTCAGGATGATACTGAGCAGTGTAAGCACCAGAAGCGCCCACTTGTAAGGACCCTTTACCACCAACAGGCTCAGCACGAACAGCAGGCATACCAAGGCACCCAGATAAACCGGACCTGCCGTAAACGGCTGGTCGCCCCAATAGGTCGGTGCGGAAGCGCTGATCTGCTGTGCCTGCGAACGTGGAACGCCTTTTCTGACAAGCGTCTTGCAGAAATCACTTTCGCTGCCCAGATTGTAATTGCTCGATCCGCCCATGTAGTTTGGAATCAGGAAGGTCCAGCACTCATCCATGCCGTAGCTCCAGGCTGTGGCATAATCCAGATCCAGGCCCTGGGTCTTGTTGGTTTCGTCAGACGCCTTCTGAAGATCCGAGTGTCCGCCACGCATGGTTTCCTGTGCATATTCCAGGTTACTGAAAGTATTCTGCACACCCGTTCCGACACCTACTCCCAAACCGAAAAGCGCAATGAGCGAATTCAGTACAAAAGCTTTCAGTTTTTTGCCCTGCACGGCCAGCCAAAGTTCAGCCAATCCGAAAGCGCCAAAAATGAAGCAGACGTAGTACGACATTTGCGGATGCGGATAGAAGCCAGCCATCGTTCCAAGCATGGTAAGTACCACACCCGTTTTCCGATGATTGTGGAAAATCAGATAGAAGCCTGCCAATGCCAGCGACATCAGCGCCAGCGATGATGTCTTGCCGTGATGGTTGGCAGCGATAATGATAAAGAAATAACTGCTGAATGCAATAGCCAGCGCACCCACTATGGCCAGCCATTTATCGACCTTCATACTGCGCACCAAAGCAAAGAATCCGATGCAATAAATCAGCACGATGGCAAAAACATTGCGGTGTCCCGACTGCAGCAAACGGCGCAACCCATACAGATAAGCATCAGAACTGGCACGACCGCCACCAATCTGGTAATTGGGCATACCGGAGAACATGGATCCTGTCCAAAAGGTGTAGTCGCCGGTTTCTTCATGGTAAACAACCGGCTCGTGTACGGCAGCAAGACCCTGAACGCCATCGGTAGAACCGATTACTTTCCCTTCGAGTGCAGGATACATATAAATACCCGCTACCGTTACAAAGATCAATAAGGCCAACAGATAAGGCCAGATTTTTTTGAAAATATTCATATTTTATCAGATATTATATTGTTCGGATAAATGACTATCGGACTAAATCCAGGAGAGCCTGAGCAAGTCCCTTCTTAAAGTAAATATAGTACATGACCGCATTATAGTGCTCCAAATGCAGGTCTTTATATCGGGGATTGAACTTCATCGACCGGAAAGCCTCCATCAGTTTGTTTGCTGCCGAAAGACGCTGTTTCCACTTGTTGCGGTTTCTGCCCGTGGTAAGCGAATTGTCTCGCACACAATAAACATAAAGCGGCTTGTCCACGCAGGCAATGCTTTGTGCCAAAAGCAGGCATCGGGTCAGGAAATTCGTGTCTTCACTGTTCCGTTCGTTTGGGAAAAACAGATTATTCTCAAGCAGGAACTCACGGCGATACATGAAACATACCGCGAAAGTAACGAAATGCTTTAGAAAAAAAGATTTCTTACGAGACGTAAACATTCCTGCCTCGAGGACAGGATTCCGATATTCCTTTCCATTGCTGTAAGCCAACTGACAATAGGCCAAATCGCGATAGGATCCTTCGGCTGATACAGCCGACGCAAGCAGCTGCTGAAGGTATTCCGGCTTCAAAAGATCGTCGCTGTCCACAAAAACAACGAAGTCGCCCTGTGCTGCTTCGATACCGATATTACGCGCTATGCCAGGACCGCTGTTTTGCGGCGTTTCGAGAAAGCGAAACCGATGCTCCTCTCCCCTTTGGGCCACAAAAGATCGAGCCAACTCCATGCTATTGTCCGGACCGTGATCATCGACCAGCAGCACTTCAAAATCCTGAAAGCTCTGCTTTAGGATAGAGTCCAGACACGCTTCAATAAATGGGGCTGCCTGATAAACCGGAGATATGATACTTACTTTCGGCATAGCTTCTGACTGATTTTATGTGGCCAGTTCAGTATTCGTTGCGGAATCTTGATACACCATCGGACAATACCGTTCATCCCAAAAGCCAACTGATCCGCAAAGCCGAACTTCGGACGTTCCAACACTCTTGCCCGATATACTTCGTTGATGACATCGTCAATCCGTTCCGTATGTCTGGTCTTGGTACTGTTCCCCTCGAAAAGATACGAGAGTAACGTCGGATGATAGAATCGCGCAAACCAGGTATGAATCAGGAAATCTGTACCTTCGGGAGTTGTCAGGACTGTCGAGATCTTATCCGCATGCTTTCTGTTCTCCAGGTAATATGTCTTGTCCGGAAAGGCGGCTACCATCCAGCGGAAAAACGGATAATAAGGTTCTACGCCCTCGTATCGTTTCTTTTCAAGAACGGGCATCAGCTCCGCTTCATTCCACTTCTTCCGGATCTCTTCCAGATTGAACACGTTAAAAAACGGGTTCGTTACTTCAGGAACACCCCTACGTACACATCCTTTTCCACCATCTGAGCAACCCACATTTACCAGACCTTTCTGAAGCGTCATTTCGGCCAAATCCAAAACCGCCTCCAGGTTGCTGATGAAGGCATCTTCATCGACATTGATGGCTATGTCACAGTCCATATCCCGCAAAATCGTGCAAAAATAGCCATCGGCAGTCTGATCCGTCAGACGCACGCATGGATATCCGGCCTGATTGTAAAGGCTGGACGACAGACGGTACAGTTCCAACGAAAACGATCGGCAATAGAACTTTACACGCTTCTGACTCAATAGCGGACGATTGGTATTCATTAAAAAAGATTGAGTTTCGATTATTACTGAAAACGGAATGGTAGGGATTTTGAAAGACATTATCGCCTGAAGACCTTGACATATACCCAACGTGCCAAACGGTCAATCTGATGATTGAATGCCTCAAACCACGCCGGCCATCGTTTATGATGTTTATGCCAGTATCTGATATAGTCTATGCGAAGGAGTTTGTTCTCCGGCCAAAGGACAACGCGGAAATTCAATTCCTGGCATATCGGCCAGAAATGCCGGTCGAACGCTTCCAGCTCGTCGGCTTTGAAATCCTCCCGGGGCATGTCTAAAAGGAACAGCTTATACATGATTCTCATCCGGTTCTCAAAGTACTGCTTCAACCATCCCTTCCGAATAGCAGAAACGTCAGCAATATGCTTTCTGTAATAATCCAGCATGTTTTCGGTTACCACCGACAGTTGGCTGATGCAGCGGACTATCACTTTGGGATCCATCGTCTGACCCGGACGGTCGAGATTATACTGATACAGATTCAGATTCCAGAACAGAACCGTCTTGGCATAGAATGTCGGATAACACGACCATTCCGTATCCGTATATGAGATTCCTTCCGTCTGCCTATACCCTATCCGCCGAAGCAATTCCGTCCTGTAGGTAAGTCCGTGCATCAGAAAGAAACGTATGTACCCATCTTTCAGGACTTCGTCCAGATCGTAAATATGACCATACTCATAAGGTTCACGGCCCATCGTATTGTATCGGACAACCTCACGCAGATTATCGGGACCCAGGTTGGTGAATGGAGTCTGAATGATATCGGCTTCTGCCGACGTATTCTCCAATGTGTTCAGTTCCGACAAAAAGCGGGACAGGACAGCCGTATCGAAATAATCATCCGAATCGAGGACTTTTACATATTTACCGCATACTACGGGAAAAGCTGCGTTTATGGTCGAACCATAATTGCCGTTCGGCTTATCGATGACACGGATGACCGAAGGATAATCGGCCTCCCACTTACGGGCTACTTCCAACGAATCGTCTTTTGATCCATCGTTAACTACCACTACATCCAGATAATCGGATGCTCCTTCGGCCGTAACCAACGACTCCAGACAACGTGGCAACAGGCTTGCCATGTTGTATGTAGGGATGATGATTGAAAGCAGTTTTTTCATATGTCGGGAATCAATAGGTTACCTCTCCGTCCTCTTTGTTCACAAGGACAAACTTGGCATGCGTACGGCGATGCTGCTCGTCCGGAATCTTCATATAATCACCGTAATTGTCCACTAAACGCTGATGTGTATTGGATGGCGCCAGAAATTTGTAACCCTCAAATTCAATATCCTTAAGCGGGAAAATATCCTCCTTTTTTGAATAAAGGCCATAGCTATATCGCTCAGGGGTAAAAAAATACCGATCGCTCTTTCCAAACAGATATAACAGATTAAACAGGCCTTTATGAAAGACATAGGAAAGCGGATACAGGAAATAACAAAGGATATTCTTGAAATTCACGTTTTGCGGATAATGGAAAAAGCCATAGGAGAATGAAATCCTACGGGACAAATATCTGAAAACAGATGGTGACATCCTGGGATAATTAATGTTCTTAAAAACATCTACAAAAATGCCCTTGTTATAATCCAGTCTGAAACTGTCGAAATCGTTGATGTACAAAGATCTCTTATCCCTGATTTTGAAAAAACCGCCACCCATACCCGCCTGAGGATCGGTCTTTTCACTCTGAACCATCAGCCAATCGGGTAATTCAGCCTTACAGATCTCTTCCAGTTTCTCGAAATCATCCTCGAAAACACTGATATCCAAATCATCATCCCACGGAATAAACCCGCCATGGCGAACGGCCCCTAACAAGGTGCCGTAATCAATCCAATAGCGCAGGTTATGTCTTCGGCAAACGGCATCAATCTCCTTTAGAATCTCCACCATACGCAACTGGGTGGCCCGTAAATTCCCGGTTGCCAGAGGTATATCCTGAGTTGTTTTTTGTTTCATATAATTTGTTTTTTATATTCAATTACGTCGTTCATTGCAAAAGGTATTCTTTCAAATGCCTGATGTTTTCTTCGGAAACTTCTACCGGATTATTTTTAAGTCGCTGCAGATTCACCTTCGACAGGAGAGCATCCACATCGGCATCCTTAAATCCTTGGTTCCCCAGGCCCAATCCTTCAACAAAAGATTTCATCTGACAACAGAAAGACTCTGATTGATTCAAGGCTAACCGACCGACCAGCGCATCGTCCCGCTTCAGATTCATTTCGAAGAAGAATGGGAACGTAAGAGCAACAGCATGGCCGTGAGGATAACCGCATCGGGTAGTAAATGCATACGAGAAAGCATGAGGAGCTGTCGTCTTCGTAATGGCTATGGCCCGACCGGCCCAGTAGGCACCTTCAGCCATCGCGCTGCGTACTTCCTCAGTCGGGCTGCTCACTGAAAGGGGCAGGTTCTTCCAAAGCAAATCAATCGCCCTGAAGGCATACCCCTTACTTTGGACAGTTGCATTCTTGTTCCAATAAGATTCTACGGCATGGGCAAATGCATCGAAGCCTGCACAAGCCGTCAGATAAGGCGAATTACTATAGGTGAAAGGCGGGTAAATAATTGCATAATCGGGCAGCATATCGGCATGTGCGACCGAATACTTGACTCCGCCTTTATAGCACACGGCAAAAGGTGTCGTTTCGCATCCGGTTCCGGCAGTAGTAGGCAAAGCAAATAAAGGCAGGAGACTTCTTCTTTTCGTGAAATCCGTTCCTGTTAAATCTCCTTTATACGAATACCCGAACCGGATCAGTTTGGCCATATCAAGTACCGAACCGCCTCCTACGGCAATAATAGCCGCAGCTCCGCTTTCAGACAACAATTGTATTCCGAGTTCCGCTTCTTCGATCTTGGGATTCACCTGAAAATCGGACCATTCTGAAACAGTCATGTCCTCTTCGGCCATAATCCGGTCTAAGGCCTGTCTGGCTCCACTTTGCGCAAAAGACAGTTTCCCTCGCACAAGAAAGACATTCCTTATGCCAGACTCATGCAAAGTATTCTGCATTTGCAGCAGCGCAGTATCACCGATATATAACTCTTGCATCCGTACTATTTCTTCAAAAACTCAATATAAGCTTCCTTATTCTGTATAGGCGTGGTTGTGGGTCGGCCCAAGTCTTTCCGATTGCCTTTTCTGACACATACTTGCAGCAAGACGGGGCCCTCAGCCGATTTTAACTGTGGCAATATTGATTGCAACGCCTCTGCGGTATCAACCGAATAGGCAGCTACATAGCCAAGTGCTTTTGCAACAGTAGGCAAATCGATCTTCAAACCGACAGTCGGCTGTCCGCCTACCGAATCATGAGCTCCATTATTAAACACAACATGTACGAAGTTCTTCGGACATTTGCTGGCTATGATAGCCATTCCTCCCATATGCATGATGACGGCACCGTCGCCATCAAAACACCAGACTTTCCGATCCTTCTTTTCCAATGCGATTCCAAGAGCAATCTGCGAAGCATGACCCATAGAACCTACGGTCAGGAAATCGCGTTCGTGGGGTTCTTTGCAAGCTGTCCGATATTCAAACAATTCCCGGCTGATCATTCCGGTTGTAGAAACGATAACGTCCTTAGGACCCAAAAAAGACGCAACCGTCTGAATCGCATCTTCCCGTGACAATGGCAGTCCGGCCTTTCCGATGTCCGGCAAGCGGTATACATCAAACGTATCTTTCTCGATTACCAAAGCATAGGCCTCGTTTGTTGATTTCATATAAGCGACAGCCTCTGCAATCTGTTCGGCCGTTTTGTCCGGCTCTTTGGAAAGAACTGAATACCGGATTCCCATAGTTTCCAGCAGGGCTGTAGTAATCTTTCCTTGCTTTACATGCTGGGGTTCATCTTTTACTCCGGGCTGACCCCGCCAACCGATTATCAGAAGTACCGGGATGTTATAAACCTCTTTGTCCATCAGGGAAACCAACGGATTGACGGCATTGCCTTCTCCTGAATTCTGCATGTAAACAACGCCAATCCTGCCGGTTGCCAGATAATGACCTGCTGCCAATGCGACGGCTCCGCCTTCATTAGCTGTAATGATGTTGTGTTCCGCATCTACCTGATCGGCAATATAGGCACAAACATTCTTCAGTAACGAATCAGGAACTCCAGCATAGAAATCCAGACCATGCTTCTTCAATTCCTCTATAAAAAACTTCGGACAGATCATTTCTCAATTTAGTTTTTGGTTCCCGGTATCAATTCCAAAATCTCCCGGATCGGCATACAATACTCTTGCGAGGCTTCCAAAGAACGGTGGTGCCGCAAAATAGATTCGGCACAGTTCAGCATAGCAGGATATGCTGCACGCAACATGTGATTTGCATAGATGACCACATTGATACCCCAGGAAGCCAAGTCCTCTTCCGTAAACTGATTGTAAGTCGTTGGAACGGCAACAAGTGGCACCTCCGGGAACTTGGCACGAAAGGCCTTGCAAAAATCCCTGATATCCTCTCCCGATTTTTCTTTAGAATGAATCATAATACCATCGGCACCTGCTTCCACATAAGCGCTGCAACGCTCTATGGCATCGCTCATCGGTTTCCCGGCTATCAGAGATTCACATCTGGCTATCACCATAAAATCCTGGGTAATCTGCGCGTTCTTTCCGGCTCTGATCTTAGCGCAGAAATTTTCAATGGAATCCTGAATCTGTACTGCAACGGTACCGAACAAAGAATTCTGTTTCAAGCCGATTTTATCTTCAATAATCACAGCCGAAACACCTAAACGTTCCAATGTCCGCACAGTAAAAATAAAGTGCTCCGGCTTGCCGCCCGTATCGCCATCATAGATAAATGGTTTGGTGGTAACTTCCAATGCGTCATTTAAACCGTGCAGACGGGTTGTTAAATCGACAGCCTCGATATCCGGTTTCCCCTTGCTTGTAGAATCGGTAAGAGAAGATGCCCACATGCCGTCAAATTCCCTTTTCATATTATTCTCAACGACACATGCTTTTTCAGCTATCAGGCCTGTCAGACCGGAGTGAGACTCAATAATACGTACAATAGGTTTGGCTGCGATCAGTCGGCGCAACCGTTTCATACGCACCTCCGGTGTCGTACCAATCTCCTTAAGCCGTTGGTTCAGCATGGAAGAGGAAATACCTTGAGTATAGGGTATATCTATAACTTTACCTCCCCACTTCGAGATACAATCGATGACTCGCTGACGGGTTTTTTGCTGAACGCCTTGTTTCCAGTCATCGCCATGAAGCACGTAATCAGGATGAACCTTTTCCAAATTCGGTACATAATCGAGAGTTGTCTGCGGCATGACCTCATCCACTCCTTTCAGATTTTCAACAATAAGCGCACGCTGTTCATAGGTTAAGTAGGGTAATCGTTTGTAGCTGGCTATGGCCTTATCGGTAAGTACGCCGACAACAACCCTACCTAACTTCGTAGCCTCATGAATGATATTCAAATGACCCGGATGGATGATGTCGGCACTCATTCCGACATATACCACTTTTTCCTGTCCGTTATTCATATCCAAATAATTAATTATTTACTTTAACAACGATTTCATAACACCTTCCAGATCCTTCAGATACAGCATGTTCGGACCATCGCTCAGGGCGTGATCGGGATCGGGATGCACCTCGAAGAAATAACCGGTAGCTCCGAAGGCTTTGGCCGCAAGTGCCATCGAGGGCACGAACTCGCGATTGCCGCCAGTCTTGCCTCCTGCAGCACCAGGACGCTGTACGGAATGCGTACAGTCCATGATAACTGTCGGAACGAGCTTCAGCATATCGGGGATATTACGGAAATCGACCACCAGATTATTGTAACCGAACGTATTGCCGCGCTCAGTCAGCCACACGTCCGAACAGCCGCTCTCACGCACCTTCTGTACGGGATACTGCATATCCGGACCTGAAAGGAACTGTGCCTTCTTGATGTTGACGGTCTTTCCGGTTTTGGCAGCAGCCACCAGCAGATCTGTCTGACGGCAAAGAAATGCCGGAATCTGCAGAACATCTGCAACCTCGGCCGCAGGAGCTGCCTGCCATGCTTCGTGAATATCGGTCAGCAGACGCAGTCCGTATTTGCTTTTGATGTCGGCCAGCATCTGGAGCCCCCTTTCGAGACCCGGTCCGCGATACGAAGCAATTGACGTACGGTTGGCCTTATCGAACGAAGACTTGAAGATGATGTCGACGTTCAATTCCTGCCCGATGCGAACCAGCTCGGCAGCTACGGTTTCCAGACATTCTGCCGACTCAATAACGCAGGGTCCGGCAATAAATACAGGTTTCATATTTCGGTTTCTGATTTTCAAAATCGGTTTCTGATAATTCAAAACAAGTTCCCAAACAGTTGGAATGAAGGGTAAAAAGGTGACCGGCACTATGCACAGGCGAACCAGTCGATGATGCCGCAGAACTGTTCCTGTTCATCGAGCACAATGAGCGCATGGATGAAGTTCTTCTGCATCAGGTCGCCGGCATACGAGATCTTGTCGTTCACATGAATCAGCTTCGGCCGACGGCTCATTACGTCCTCTACCCTCAGTTTGAAGAAATCCTCCCGGTACTTCTGCATGGCGCGACGCACATCACCATCGGTAATGATACCGACTACATGAGTTTTGGAGGCATCGTCAGGATCAGGTTCCAATGCCACAACCAATCCTTTCTTACCCTCGCTGATCTGAATAATCACATCGGAGAGCATATCATGAGGTGATACCTTCCAGGTCTGGAGCTGTTCAGAATCCATGAAGTCGCGAACACGCCCCAGCAGACGCTTGCCCAAACTGCCGCCCGGGTGGAACTGGGCAAAATCGCTGTCCTTGAAGTTTCGCATTCGGATCAGGGCACTTGCCAGCGCATCGCCCATAGCCAAAGTGGCGGTCGTGCTGGATGTCGGGGCCAGATTCAGCGGATCGGCCTCTCGGGCTACCGAGATATTCAGGTGAATCTTGGAGTAGCGGGCCAGCAGCGATTCCGGATGACCCGAAATGCCGATAATCGGGATATGACGCTCAAGCAGCAAAGGCATGAAACGCAGCAACTCGTCGGTATTGCCGCTATACGAAATAGCCATCACCACATCGCCCGGAGCAATCATGCCCAAGTCGCCGTGATAGGCATCCAACGGATTCAGATAAAACGAGGGTGTACCTGTTGAAGCCAGCGTAGCAGCAATCTTGCTGCCGATATGGCCCGATTTGCCCACTCCGGTCACAATCACTTTGCCGGTACAGTTGCAAATCAGTTCAACGGCATCCTCGAAATCCTTTCCCATACGGGGAATCAGGTCCAGAATGGACTGAGCCTCAGTTTCCAGGCATTCGATGCCGGTCTCGATAATCCCATTCGTGCTCATTTCTGTTTCTGCTATACTATTTTATGTACCACTTTTTGTTTCGCTATCCATTCAAATATCTGCTTTCAGCGCTTTGGCTATCACCGGTGCCATATCGTAATAGCGGTACTCGGCCAAACGTCCGCCAAAGAGCACATCCTGCTCCTGTTCTGCCAAAGCCCGATACTGGTCGGCCAGCCGGTTGTTGCGTTCGTCGTTCACAGGATAATAGGGTTCCATACCCGGCTTGTATTCGGTGCTGTATTCGCGCGAAACAACCGTCTTCGGACAATCATACACCGCCTGTCCGAACATTTCGAAATGCTTGTGTTCGATGATTCGGGTAAAGGGAACCTCCCGTTCGGTATAGTTCACAACTGCATTGCCCTGATAGTTGGGTTTATTGAGCGTTTCAGTCTCAAATCTTACAGTCCGCCAATCGAGCCTTCCCAAACGATAGCCAAAGTACTCGTCGATGGCTCCGGTATAGACCAGTTTGTCGGCCGTCTGGCGCCAGTCGGCTCCAAACTCTCGGAAGAAGTCGCAACCGGTTCTGGTTTCAACGCCTTGCAGCAATCCGTTAATCAGCACATTGTATCCTCCTATCGGGATTCCCTGATACAGGTCATTGAAGTAGTTGTTATCGAATACTAAACGTACAGGCAGACGCTTGATGATAAATGCCGGCAACTCCGAACAGGGACGGCCCCACTGCTTCTCGGTATATCCCTTTATCAGCACCTCGTAGATGTCTTTGCCGATCAGTATCTGCGCCTGTTCCTCCAGGTTTCGCGGCTCGGAGGCGCCTTCGGCACGCATCTTTGCCAGAGCCTCGGCTTTCTGCTCTTCGATCTTTGCTACCGCTTCGTCCGGAGTAGTCACTCCCCACATCCGGTTGAACGTGTTCATATTGAACGGCAGATTATAAAGGGTGCCCTTGTAGTTGGCTACCGGACAATTGGTGTAGCGGTTAAATTCGGCGAACGAATTCACAAAATCCCACACTTCTTTATCGGAAGTATGGAAAATGTGTGCACCGTACTTGTGCACATGAATACCTTCCTGTGTCTCACAATAAACGTTACCGCCCAGATGATTCCGACGGTCGACGACCAGACAACGCTTTCCCATTCGGGTTGCGCGGTAGGCAATCACTGAACCGAACAGACCGGCACCTACTATCAGATAATCGTACTTTTTCATTTTCTCAAAACTTTTTCATCAATGATGCGATTGATGGGTTCGGAAATATGCAGTTTGTACATCAGGAACAGAGCTGTAAGGAACAGAAGCACGCTGCGCGTACAACCATCGGCTATGGCCGAATACCAAGACTGCTCTTCATCGAGCAACGACGGTATCAGAAAGTTCAGCCCATACAGGACAGCCACCAGAACCACTACCCGCAAATGCGCCCACGAGAAAGGATGAACCCGCAGCGTAAACTGCACCAGACTTTGTTGGAAGGCGTAAATCAGGACGGTCGCAATCAGGGTGGCCAGAGCAGCACCAGTCAAGCCCAAAATTGGAATGAAATACAGATTCGTTCCATAAGTGACAAATGTCATCACAATGGTAACTACCAGCGTCCAATAATAGAATTTGGAGAAACTCAATAAGGTGTTGCCGAAGTTCAGGGTACCCAGCACCACAATCGACAGACCCAGATAGAGTACTGCCCAGCGAACCTGAGAATAGATATCGCCGTTCGGAATAAGGACAAAAATGTTATCCAGATTTACCCATACCAGAAGTAACAGAACCGCTGACGAAAGCATCTGATGCACACTTACCTGTCTGTACAGATCCTTAACCTTCAGCATGTCTCCATCCTTCATAGCCTGCGCAGCCAACGGTGCAGATATAGGAGTGATGTTACGCATCGGCATGTTGGTTATCTCGGCAATATTGCGGGCAATGACATAGACTCCCACATCGTACAGTCCTTTCAGGCTCGTCAGCTGAAACACATCCATCTGTGCCATCAGATTGCCGCTAATGGCCGAAATCATCAGGAAGCCCGTAAATGTGCCGATGTTCCGACGCAGTTCGGGCGTAATGAACGACCAGTCGTGTCGCATCTCGGCGCCACCAATCCGGATGGAATAGATGCCTGTAACGAGCATACAGAGCCCATATCCTGCAATATACGAAAGAATCAGCCCCGTTACATC
>JAGBQS010000325.1 GCA_017632695.1 Bacteroidales bacterium | reverse complement strand
GCCCTGATAGCTGTTGCCATAGGTATTCTTCAGACCGGAAGCTTCGGCATCGGCCGTGGTAGCAAAGACTCCACGGGTCCGGTAACCGTAGAACTCGTAGGGCGACTTGCCTTTCTGCAAAAGCGTCTGTGCATCATCATCGCCGAAATACGAATAGGAGTTCACAATGCGCTGCCGGTTACCCAGGGAGGTAACCTCGCTGCTGAGACGCGAACCGGTTGCATATACTACCCAGTCGAAGTCCTTGTTGTGAACCGGATTCAGGCGCAAAGAGAACTCGATGCCGCGGTCGGTTATCTCGCCGGTATTGGCAAAATAGGTTTCGTTCGAACCGTAAACTGCCGAGATATTGGCATCCAGCAGCAGGTCGTAATGACGGGCTGCAAAACCGTTCACCTGCGCTACAACCTTGTTGTCCCACAAGCCGAAGTCGACGCCCAGGTCAACCTGTGCCTTCTTTTCCCATTCGAGCCTGGTATTGGGGACTCCGTTGCGGACAATCGTACCCAGATTGAACTGGTTGTTGGAGGTATAGTAGTTCTTGGCAAAGTTGCTCGAGAAACGGCTGTTACCGGCTATCGAAGCTTCGGCCGTTACATTCAGGTGACTGACGGCTGCCGGCAGGTGCAGCTGGTTGGCGGCCATGTAGGTAACGGCTGCCGATGGGAAGAATCCGAAGCGGGAGGCATCGACACCCGTAGCGCTGCTGCCATCGGTTGTGAGACCGAGATCGGCCTTCAGCCAGTTATCGAAGGTATAGTCCGCATGCGCATAGAACGACAGCCACTTCCACTCTTCGTTATTGCCGAAGATGCCCCATTCGTCGGTCACCTTCGAGAGCGTACGGTAATAATCGTTGGCGGTGTTGTAACCGCTGGATCCGTCGCGCTCAAAGTTCTTGGTCAGCAGACGGGCTCCTGCATACGCATTCAGGCTGTGCACCTGATTCCAGGTGTTGCGGTAGGCTGCGTTCAGATTGTAGAAATACGACTGCTGACGGATGACGCCCATCGAGACGAAGTTTTCGCCGGTTCCGTAAAGCTGCGGCAGGATGGCACGGTCGGTCACACCCGGAATGAACATATACTCTTCCGTATAGTTATAATAGAGGTTTACCTGTCCGGTAAAGGTCCAATGCGCATCGGGCCGGTAGTTGAGACCCAGATTGATGTTGGCATCGTAAATCTTATCGGTTCCGTTGACGGTGTTGACCAAAGCCATCGGATTAGAGACATTGTCGTAGCTGTATGCCGGATTGCTGCTGATGTTCCAGCCGTCGTACTTCAGGTAACGTCCCTTGATGGCCGATCCGTCGCTCAGCTGTTCGTACTGATTCAGATTCGGCATCATGCGGTAGGCTGCCAGCATGGGGTTGATTTCGGGCGACATGCCCTGATTGTTCAGATCGCTGTTCACGTAAGCCAGATTCACACCGGCAAAGATGTCGAACTGACGGCTCACCATGATATTGGTGTTGAGCGCGGTATGGTAGCGCGATGTCTGGGTGTTCCGAAGCACGCCGTTATCGCGGGTATAGCCGAACGAAATGTTGTATTTGGCCACTTCGTCACCACCTTCCACACGCAGTACGTTGTCGGTCACAAACGAGTTTCCGTAAATCTTGCCGGTCCAGTCGGTCTCGTTATCGAACAGATAGCCGTAATAGCCCGGAGCCGACGAGAGGAACGGATAGTCAGCCTGCAAGGCCGACAGGCTGCCGTAACGGGTCTGACCCAACGCCATCAGGTAGTTGCGGTACTGACTGGCATTGAGCATCGGGATCTGGTCCTTGACAACCTGCATGCCGTAGCTGCCCTGGAACGAAATCTTCGTCTCAAGGTTATCGCTGGTAGCCTGCTCGGTCTGAATCACGATGACGCCGTTGGAGCCCAGCGAGCCGTACATGGCGGCTTCGGCACCTTTCAGAACGGTGATGCTGCGGATATCGTGTGCATTGTAGCCGAAAAGGGCATCGCGGCTGTAGGCGTTGATGACGTCGCTCACCGTGAGATTGGCCAGGAAAGGCACGCCGTTGATGACCAGCAGCGGTGTATTCTCGGCATTCAGCGAGTTCAGTCCGCGGATATTGAAGTAACCGCCTTCACCCGGCATTCCGCTCTTGCGGACAATACCGAGAGCCGGATCGACACCCTGCCAGGAGAGGTCGGACGACGGAGAGTCCGAAAAATCCTTCCGATAGTGGGTCGACAGGGTGGCACCTGCCTGATTGCGGGTCAGGAGCGTACCGTCGGCCATCTGAACCTGACCGCTGTAATTGCGTTCCGTAACCGGAACCAGCACAATCACCTTGGGAACAAAATCCTGCTTGAGCGGATATTCGTTCGTATAATAGTCGGAGAAGGTCACCCTGAGCGTTCCTCTGGTAGCCGTAGTCTCGAGCGTGTATTCACCCTTCTCATCGGTAATGGCGGATCCTGCCGTACCCGGGAGCGAAAGGATGACACCCTCCAGCGGCTGGCCGTCGGTTCCGACCACCTTGCCCGTAAAGGTCTGTTTTTCCTGTGCCTCGGCAGCAATCGACAAAGCGGCTACTGCCATTGTAAGAAATATCTTGTTCATAGTATGTCTTGCATTATCCATTGTAAACGTGCAATATGTCTGGGTGTGCAGATCCGTTAATAATTGTTCTTGGTTGGACGCAGGCACCAGTGATACATCATCAGCTGCTGCACGTTGCTCTTGGTACGGATGGTAGCCTCAAGGCTGCTTCCATATACATTCTGATAGAACCTGGCGTTGTCCGACGACTCGATGCGGATCTTGAAGTTGCCCGGCTTGTTCAGACGGACGGTAGCCACCTGATAGCCATCGGTATCGTAAGCCGAAGCCTTCTGATAGAGTACGGGATCCTGGTCGTACCACCAGCGCCAGTCGAAGCCTTCCGGATAACCCGAGGCATCGTCGCCGTACAGTTCCAGACCTTCGGATGCTCCGGCTCGGTCAAAGTGGAAGTTCGAACCGGTTGCCCGCATACCCATGTCGCGCACCAGGCAGTTATCATCAGAGAACTCCTCGTCGGCCCCGCAGAAATAAATGGAAAGCGAATACTCGAGCGAGTGCTTGAAGCCCATACGCAGGTTATACTCGCCGGCCGGCAGATAAACCTCAGCCAGGCCGTAGTTCTTTTCGGCCGAATTGTAGAGCAGACCGTCGTAGTCCACACTGACCGGCAGGTTTCCTGCGCGTGCCTCAAGGTCCGGGACGGCCGTCAGTTCGTGGTAGTACATAACCGGAAGGGTAGCCGAAAGCTCGAACGAACCCTGACAGTCGTTGATGACCATCGGCACAATCCAATGATTCCAGCGGAAGTAACCGCCCTCAACCGGCTGACCCGTGGATGTAACGCCCTGCTGATCGGCAGTCAGGGCAGCCCATACGTTGTAGAACTTCTCCTTGACACGCGATATGACGATGTGGTTCGGAATCTTATAATAATCGGTCAGCAGATAGGCCACACCGTTGGAAAGCGAAACCGGATGATCGGCATCAACCAGTTGGATGGCAGGGTTCCACCGGGCGGCATCGATGGCCTTGTAGACCTGCTTATCGGTTGTTTCGTCGGTTTCCTGCACATATCCGCCTACACAGGCAAACTGACTGCCCGTTGTGCCCACTTCGGCAGCCGTCAGCTTACGGTCCACGAAGCAGCTCTCCAGTATCCACTTGCGGAACTTGAGCGAATCGCTGGCTGTAACGGCGCGGTTCATAAAGAGCGGCACACTGTCCAGGGCTGTTTCGTATGCCTTACTGAGCAAGGCATTGTTAGGGATGAAGACCGTCGACTGGTATGACTCGCTGCGCATATCCCAAAGCGGCAATCCGTTTTCGGTGTAACGGTCCATGAGGTTGTTCCTGGTAGCATAGACGGCTACGCTGTAAACCGTGTTACCCATCGAATCGACCCCACTCGGAATGGAGGCATCCGCATCGAAGTAAGGTTCCTCGAACTCGGCAATCAGCTCCTTGAACAGACTGTAGTCGTCATCCAGGCTTTGGATATACTCATAGAT
>JAGBQS010000324.1 GCA_017632695.1 Bacteroidales bacterium | reverse complement strand
GATGCCTTGGCAGAAACGGTCGGTGTGCTGTTGGATGCTGGCCGGATCGGCAAACTTCTCCGGATTCCAGGCCATGTCGAGGAACAGCTGGATCGGATATTCCATAGGCTTCAGGTCGCCTACATTCAGAATCCAGAGCTTGTCGATGCCGTACTGATAGCATAACTGCATCTGTTCCCACATGTGGGCAGCCGGAGTGACGTTGGCCCATTTGGTATTGCGGGGTGCGCCTACATAGTCAACATGATAGTACATGCCGAAGCCGCCTTTGTGTGAAGTGGCAGGCACCCGGCGGATATTGCCCCAGTTGTCGTCGCACAAAAGGATGATGACATCGTCCGGAACCGTCAGACCGAGGTCATAGTAGCGCTGTACTTCCTTATAGAGGGCCCAGACCTGAGCGCGCTTTTCGGGTGCCTTGCCGGTTTCCTCCCTGATGATCTGCCGCTGGTTCCTGAAAATCTTTTCATAAAGCTTGATGTAGTATTCGTCCTGTGGAACAAATTCATCGTCGTGACCTTCCTTTCCGCCCATGGCAGCATCGCCGTCTCCGCGCATACCGATGGTGATGATGTCTTCGTTGTTCCTGGAGCGTCGGATGCCCTCGCGGAAGAAGTTGTCAATGACCTGCTGGTTGGTAACGTAGTCCCAAGCGCCGTTCTCCCTGCGGTGACGTGCCCATTCCTGATGGTTCCGGGCCATCGGTTCGTGGTGCGAGGTGCCCATCATGATGCCCATCTCATCGGCCAGAACGGAGTTCTCCGGGTCGTCGGCATAGAAGGCATTGCCCCACATGGCTGGCCAGAGGTAGTTGGCTTTCAGTCGCTGAAGCAGTTCGAATACTTTTTCGTAGAAGTTATGGTTGAAGCCCCGTGCCAGAGCCGGGTTGGCTGAAGCACATTGGCTGTCTGGAAATTTCTCTTTAACCCAACCTGAAAGACAGGGAGCCTCGTCGTTCAGGAAGATGCCGCGATAGCGGACCACCGGTTCGCCATCCGTATAAATACCGGGCTTTAAGTAAATGTTTTCATGCCTGATGACAGGCATGTCGGCCCACCAGGCCCAAGGTGAAACGCCTAACTGACGGCTCAATTCGTAGATGCCGTATATAGTGCCGCGCTTGTCGCTGCCGGCAATGATAATATGGGCTTTCGCCGGATCTGTATTGTCGGCATCGACAATAATCAGATACTTTTCCGTTTTGCCCTTCAGCGCCTTCCCGTCAATCTTTTTGGCTTTAATCAGTTGCCGGATGGTTTTGCTTTGCTGAAGGGAACCTACCGTCACGGCAAGTTCTTTCCCGCTTGCCGACAACATGTCCTGGCGCAGATTCCCGATGGCGCGTTTCACACCCGGATATTCCGATTCGTCCACTTCGATGGTTCCCTGCTTAGCGAGCAGAGCGGTTTCAGAGGATTGGAAGGCGACGAACTGTTCGGTAGCCGTCAGATTGGCCATGCATCCTATAATAATAAATAATGTGGTGAAAAAACGTGTCATGTTCTTACGGTTATTTGCTGAAAAACTTCGAAAGGATAGTAAAAAAGAAATGATCCGGCCAGCCATGCCGGCCGGATCATTCATTTTGTATAGAGTCCCTCGGTTGAGGGTGTACTTGTTTTGTTCAGAAAAGCAGGTTACTTAACAACCACTTTCTTAACAACGGTGTAACCGTCAGCGTAGCGCTCGATCTTAACCATCACGCCCTTGGCAATCGACTTGCGGCCGCTCAGGTCAATGTAAGATACCGATACAGGAGCATCGGTGCGCTCTACAATCTGAATACCGTCTGCAGCGAGACCAAGCAGCTTCTGGGCAGCATCGGCGTAGTCGAAGCCGGCAACAGCTGCGGTCAGGAAGAGGGTAGCGTCATCGCACTTCGAGAAGTCTTCGCGGCTGCGGAGTGCAGCACCGAGTGTCAGACTTGCAGCACAGTTATCGTCCACATCGGCTACAATGTTGTAGAACGACTTAGGCTGTGCGTTACGCGAACCGCCATCGTTGACAACAATCACAGTATCGTTGGTAGCCTCGGTGTTTACGAATGCGTAAGAGAGGTTCAAACTATCTTTGCTGGTACCGTCACCGACCTTAATAGAGGCTGAGTAGATACCGGCAGGAAGGATATCAATCTTCTGCGATACGTAGATCTCTGATGTACCCCATTTGGTGCAGACTGCAGCATCAGAGATTGGACGGACTTCTGTACAGTTGTAAGGACCGCCCCAGCCCCAGTCGGCCAGAACAGCATTCTTTACGATGTTGATGTCCCAGCCTGGGAAGCTGTTCTCGTCAGCCTCAGCACCGGTCTGCTGCTTCTGAGCGGTAGTGTAGAAACCGCGGTTCTGAATCAGGAAGCTTACGTCAAGGCTCTCCGGATAATTGGTCTGGAACTCTTCGTCGAATGTGTTGAAGAAGTCATGACCTTCGGAAATCTGCTTGCAAACGGTTCCTGAGTACAGGTACTTCATGCTCTGAACCAGATCCTGATTATCAGTCAGGCAGTTGTAGGCAGCAGCAATGATGCTTTCGTTTTCAAGTTC
>JAGBQS010000030.1 GCA_017632695.1 Bacteroidales bacterium | reverse complement strand
TTATAGCCAAAAAACTTCATTTTTGTTTGGTAAACATACAAATTCTTCGTATCTTTGCAGCCGCTATTAGCGAACTTTTGGGAAAGCTGATATTATTTGCAATAAAGGGCTACTTTCAGTTTGGAAAGTTATCATTATTTGTAATAAACGAATACTTTCTGTTTGGGAAGTTGATATTATTTGTAATGAATGGCTTCTTTCCGTTTTGAAAGCTGTCATTATTTGTGATGAACATCTACTTTCTGTTTGGAAAGCTGCTATTATTTATAATGAACGGCTACTTTCCAAAAGTTTCAGTCCAAAAAACTTGCGCGATAGCAACTAAAATAAGATTTCGATGCTTTAATAAAAAACCGAGCTAATCAAAGTAATGAAGAAGTACCAAACCTTACGTGTCAGAGCAATTAATTTTGCTCTGTATCATTATGCTACGCAACAAAGTTTTCATCAGTCAATCGCTGAAATCCTGCGGCAATCCGGATTGTTCGACAACGACGAAACCCGTGAACTCTTAGGCCTTTATTGCCAGAAATACGAGGAACTGGTCAAACAGGGGAAGTATGTACCTTCCCTACTGACAACAACCGATGTGCAGGAAGCCAGCAAAAACTCCGACTTGGCATTCCGTCGCCTGTACGGAGATCTGAAAGCCCTGAAATATGACGATTCTCCTGACGTCGCCGATGTTTTTACGCAGCTGGAAATGACCGTTTTGAAACAGTTTCCTGTCAGTATTGTCAAATGCCGGCTGGATCTGCGCAACCAATACTATTCAATCATGGCCTCAAGACTTGTAAAGGACTGGTCGGAACTGATCAACCAGCTTGGACTGATGCATGAGGTGGAAAAACTGCAAAAAGCGGTCGAAGTCTTTAATGAAGCCTACAACCAACGGATAGAGGAGAAAGCGGCCAGAGAAAAAGGGAAAACCATACTGCTGTTAAAAGAACTTCAAGAAATATATTGTGAAATAGTCTGGTATTTGGAAGCGTGGGCAAATAATCCCGCTTCCGAATCTGTTTATCGGGAACGTGCAGAAAAGGCTCGTTCCACAATCAAATCGTGCAACGAGCTCATAGGACAATTCCACAAAAGCATGCTGATTTCGGCCAGTAACCGCCGACGTGCAAAATAACAGAAGATGCAGTCCGGTCGGTAACGGCCAAAGGACTGCATCCTCTTATTGAATAGTAAGAATTAATTCGGACTGACGTTTGATTTACCTTTCGGGTACCGTCAGGAAGGTGGTTATTTTACCTCCCAGGTATCGCCGGAAAGGAGCAGATCGCGCAAGGTGCGCTGCTTCTTCTTACCCTTAACGTCCTCAATCTGATCGTTTACGGCCCAATCGTAAGTAGGAGCCTCAACATCCCGGATCACACCGAGGGCAATAGGCAGGTCATCGTCGGCACAGGCATAGCCGTATGGGCTGTAACCCATCATGGCCAGCTTGAGGTGGAAGGTAGGATCGGCCTTCTTGGCATCGTGTACCAGCAGATCCTTTTCGGTAATGCCGTTCTCGCCGATGGTTACCGGCTTGATGTCCCAACCGTCCAGAATCAGACCCTTATCGCGGTTCTTGCCGTAAATCATCGGCTTGCCGTCCTCCAAAAGGATGGTCTTGTCGGCACGGACTGCCGAATCGGTTACCAGCTTGTGGATACCGTCGGCAAAAATAACGCAGTTGCAAAGCATCTCCACAACCGATGCACCCTTATGTTTGGCAGCAGCCTTCATGACCTCGACGCTGTTCTTGATGTCGGCATCGATGGCACGGGCAAAGAAGTTGCCGCGGGCGCCCAGACAAAGCTCTGCCGGGCAGAAAGGATCCTCGACCGTTCCCCAAGGCGAAGACTTGGAAACCAGACCGCGATCGGATGTCGGGCTGTACTGACCCTTGGTCAGACCGTAGATCTTGTTGTTGAAGAGAATGATGTTGAGGTCGATGTTACGGCGCATGGCATGAATGAAGTGGTTACCGCCGATAGCCAGGCAGTCGCCATCGCCCGAAACGTTCCAGACGGTCAGGTCAGGACGGCTGGTCTTCAGTCCGGTTGCAACAGCCAGACCTCGGCCATGAATGGTATGCATGCCGTAAGTATTCATGTAATAGGGCATACGGCTCGAACAGCCGATACCTGAAATGACAGCCGTCTGATTAGGAGCGATTCCCAACTCGGCCATAGCCTTCTGCATGGAAGCAGCTACTGCGTGATCACCACAACCAGCACAGAATTTCAAAGGCTGATCTGACTTAAAGTCTGCTTGTGTATAGCTCATAATTCTATTCTTTTAATGGTTAATGATGATGTTCAGATAGCCTTGATGGCTGCCTCGATGTCGCTGATCTGGAAAGGCTGACCCTTTACCTCGTTGAACTGACGGATGGTAATGCCCTCAACCTTCGAGCGCAGATAACCGGCAAACTGGCCGTTGTTCAGCTCGCAGCAAAGGATGTTCTTGTAGCGCTTGAGCACTTCGGCCGTATTCTTCGGCAATGGGCTGATGTACGTGAAGTGAGCCTGTGCCAGCTTCATACCCTCGGCACGCAGATTCTCCACAGCTGCCGAGATGTGACCGTAGGTACCGCCCCAACCGATAACCTGCGTGTCGGCATCGGCATCGCCCTTCACCTCGAGGGCAGGGATGCAGTTGGCAATATAATCAATCTTGGCCTGACGGTTGTTGACCATTTCCTGATGTACGTTCGGATCGGTACTGATGGCGCCGTGAACGTTCTTCTCCAGACCGCCCAGACGATGCATGAGGCCTTCGGTACCCGGAACGGCCTTGAGGCGGACAAACGTCTCAGGATCGCGTGCAAAAGGCTCATAGCTGCCTGCCATATCGGCCGTAGCTACAGCCGGCTTGATTTCGGGCAGCGCTTCCGGATCGGGAATGCGGAGCGATGACGAACCGTTGCCCAGGAAGGCGTCGGTCAGCAGGATGACGGGTGTATTATGCTCGAGGGCAATCTTCGATGCGTTATAGGCGCTATAGAAGCAGTCCACAGGTGTAGATGCTGCCATTACTACGGCCGGCGACTCACCGTTGCGGCCATACAGGCACTGGAGCAGGTCGGTCTGCTCGGTCTTGGTTGGCAGACCCGTTGACGGACCGCCGCGCATAACATCGATGACAACCAGCGGCAATTCGGCCATTACTGCCAGACCGATTGCCTCGCTCTTCAGGGCGATGCCGGGACCGGAGGTTGAGGTAGCAGCCAAAGCGCCGCCGAATGAGGCGCCGATGGCGGTACAGATACCTGCAATCTCGTCTTCGGCCTGTACGGTGGTTACGCCCAGGAACTTCAGTTTGGAGAGTTCGTGCAGGATATCGGTAGCAGGAGTGATGGGATATGAACCGAGGAAGAGCTTCAGACCGGCCTTCTCGGCAGCAGCTACCAGACCGTAAGCCGTAGCGGCATTACCCTTCACATCGCAATAGATACCCGGTTCGGCCTTCTCGCTCTCGATGCGGTAGGTCGAAACGCTGGCATGCGTGTTGGCTCCGTAGTTGAAACCGTCGGTCAGCACCTTGATGTTGGCAGCCAGCACCTCGGGCTTCTTGCCGAACTTGGAGGTCAGGAACTCCTCGGCCTTCTCGAGCGGACGGTTGAAGAGCCAGAACACGAAACCGACGGCAAAAATGTTGCGGCAACGGGCTACCGACTTGGCATCCATGCCCGTATCGGCCAGCGATGACTTGGTGCTCTCCGAAACCGGAACAGGTACCAGCTGGAACTTATCGGCAATACCCAGTTCGGCAAACGGATCGTCGGTTGTGAACTTAGCCTTATCGAGTTCGGATTTTACGAAGGTGTCGGTATCGTAGATAAGAACGCCGCCCTTCTTCAGATACTTGACGTTCTGCTTCAAGGCTGCAGGGTTCATGGCAATCAGCACATCGCAGGCATCGCCCGGAGTGTAGACCTTCTTGCCTACATGCACCTGATAACTCGACACACCGCCTAACGAGCCGCGCGGAGCACGCATCTCGGCAGGATAATCGGGGAATGTGGAAATCTCATTTCCCAAAATGGCGGCAACCGTTGAGAAGATTGTTCCGGCCAACTGCATACCGTCGCCGGAGTCACCCGAGAAGCGTACTACTACTTCGGGGGTATCAATGATCTTTGGATTCTCCATAATAATAAACTAATGTTATAGAATAAAACACAATTTTACCTTAATTTAACAAACGGAAGCCTGACGTCAGTCATTCATGGCTTCCAGCTGCGCAGCCAGCTTCTCGGCATTCTGGCGGATATCTGCCTTATTTTCCAGATGCGATGCGTTGAACGTAATATCGGCCCTCATATAATAAGGTTCGCGCCAGGCAAGCTGTTCGCGAATGACCTGCAGTATCTCGTCGTTGCTCTTATCGGCCAGCAGCGGACGCTTGTGCTTGCCCTTGATGAGGCGGATGAGCAGGACGTCCTCGTCGGGTTTCAGGTAAACCGATTTGCCGGCCCGCTTCACAATGTCCATGTTATCGAAGAAACAGGGTGTGCCTCCGCCTAACGAAATGACCACGTCCTCATATTCGGAAACTTCGGCCAGCGCATTCCGCTCAATCTTCCGGAACCCGTCCTCTCCTACCTCTGCAAACAGATCCTTGACGGTTTTGTGGAAACGGCCGACAATGAAATCGTCCAGATCGATGAACTCCAACTTCATCGTCGCAGCCAAGGCGCGTCCCAAGGTGGTTTTGCCGGCGCCCATGTAACCTATCAGAAAGATTCGTTGCATCTAATGGAACTTTTGTAGCCGCAAAGGTATTATTTTTTCTGAAAACATCCAAATAATTTAGCAAAAATTTGGCAAAATCGCATTTTTTCTATAACTTTGCCGCTAATTATTGAAACAGAGATAACATTACAATGCAATCCAACAAATACTACGTCGTCTGGAAAGGCTATGCGCCAGGGGTTTACGACAGCTGGGAGGAAGCTGAGATTCAGGTTTCGGGCTTCCCCGATGCCGAATATCGGGCATTCCGGACTCAGGAAGCTGCCGTTGAGGCATTCCGCGACGGATATGACCGCCAGGGCCTGATTCAGGAAGTAGCCAAGCAGATGAAGGAGATTTCGAACGAAGGCGTAAAAGTGAATTTCAAAGAGAATACAGCAAGCCAATCCAAGGAGAGTACAGCTAACCAATCCCCAACAACTCCAAGCAAGACTAAAGCATCCGGAAGCAGGAAGAAGATAACCATCCAAACGGACAATCCACCCTATCTGCTCGATGCATTGGCCGTAGACGCCGCCTGCTCGGGCAATCCGGGTCCGATGGAATACCGCGGAGTCCACGTGCGTACGGGGCAGGAAATTTTCCGTGTAGGACCCATGGAACAGGGCACCAACAACATCGGCGAGTTTCTGGCTATTGTGCACGGTATGGCTCTGCAGGAAAAGCAGGGCACACGTCTGCCTATTTACAGCGACTCGGTCAATGCACAGCTCTGGGTCCGTCAGGGCATGTGCAAGACCAAACTGGAGGAAACGGATGCCAACGCGCCGCTCTTCGACATGATCCGCAGGGCTGAAAGCTGGCTTCGGACTCACTCGTTCCGCCTGCCTGTTTATAAATGGGAAACCAAACTCTGGGGAGAAATCCCCGCTGACTTCGGAAGAAAATGAAAATTATCTGTGTGGGCATGAATTATGCCCGTCATAACCAGGAACTGAATCATTCAATCGGAGAGATTGAAGGCATTACCGTACCCGCCGCTTCGGACAAGCCGACGGATGACGCGTTAATCGGTGCGCACAACCCGACCATCTTCCTGAAGCCCGAAACTGCACTGTTGCGCAGCGACTGGCCCTTCTATATCCCCGACTTCAGCAACGATGTGCAATACGAAACGGAGCTGGTGGTGAAAATCAACCGCCTGGGAAAGAGCATCCCCGAACGGTTTGCCCACCGTTATTACGAAGAGGTTACCCTCGGCCTGGATTTTACCTGCCGCGACCTGCAACGCCAGCTGAAAGCCAAAGGTCTGCCCTGGGAGATTTCTAAAGGCTTCGACAACTCTGCGTTCTGCGGAGAGTGGATCAAACTGAAGGATCTGGGCATTGTCCGGCCGGACGAGGACGGAACGCCGTCGGAGAAGACCATTCAGGACCTGCACTTCGAGATGCAGCTAAACGGCGAAACCCGACAAGTGGGCTATACGGGCGATATGATCCACACGGTCGATAAAATCATCTCTTACGTCTCCCGCTTTTACATCCTGAAGATGGGCGACCTGATTTTTACCGGCACTCCCGCCGGTGTGGGCAGATTGTCGGAGGGCGACCTGATTACCGGACAGCTGGAAGGCCGCCAGGTTCTGGAGTGCAGGATAAGGTGAATTAGCTGAAGCTAATAGTTAGTAGTTATTAGTTATTAGTTAATAGTTATTAGTTATTAGTTATTAAAAAGAGAAAATATGAAAAAAGAGAACCGCATTGGCGATTCTCTTTTGACTTATATATCATGTTAATTCCTTAAAGCATACTACAGGGGTTACTTAAACCCAATAGCCATTTGCCTTAGGCATCGATATTGGCGTAAGTTGCATTCGATTCGATGAACTCGCGACGAGGAGCAACATCTTCGCCCATAAGGAGCGAGAAGGTCTGATCGGCCGAAATGGCATCCTCGATGGATACCTTCTTCAGGCGGCGATGAGCAGGATCCATGGTGGTATCCCACAACTGCTCACTGTTCATCTCACCCAGACCTTTGTATCGCTGAACCTTGATCTTATCTTCCTTGCCCTGTCCGTACTGCTGGAAGAAAGAACGCTGCTCGGCATCATCCCAGCAATATTCCTCAACCTTGCCGATAGAGCACTTGTAAAGCGGAGCCTGTGCAATATAAACGTAGCCGCCCTCGATAAGCGGACGCATATAACGGAAGAAGAGCGTCATGATAAGCGTAGCAATGTGGGCACCGTCCACATCGGCATCGGTCATGATGATAATCTTGTGGTAACGCAACGTTGAGATATCAAGGCTCTTGTCCTCGCGCAGGTTCACACGGAAGGCGCGGAACATGTTCTGAATCTCTTCACTGTCGAGCATCTTATGAATCAGCACCTTCTCCACATTCAGGATCTTACCGCGCAATGGCAGGATAGCCTGGAAGAAACGGTTTCGGCCGGTCTTGGCCGTACCACCTGCCGAATCACCCTCGACGAGGAAGATCTCGCACTCCTCCGGATTCTTGCTCGAGCAGTCGGCCAGCTTACCCGGCAGACCGCCACCCGTCAGTCGGGAGTTCTTCTGCACGTTCTCGCGTGCCTTGCGGGCAGCCACACGGGCCTGTGCGGCCAGAATAACCTTCTCGATGATGGTATGTGCCTCCGACGGATGCTCTTCCAGATAATTGTCCATGGCGTTACGCACTGCCTTGGTAACAGCCGGACGGACTTCCACGTTGCCCAGTTTGGTCTTGGTCTGGCCCTCAAACTGAGGCTCGGCCACCTTGACACTCACAACAGCCGTCAGGCCTTCCTTAAAGTCTTCGGCCTTGATCTCGACCTTAGCCTTCTCGAACATTTTCTCCTTGTTGCCGTAATCCTTCAGGGCAGAACCCAGCGCGCTACGGAAACCGTCGAGGTGCGTACCACCCTCGTGCGTATTGATATTGTTGACAAACGAGTAGATTGTCTCGCTATAGCCTGTATTGTAGGTCAAAGCCACTTCAACAGGCACTCCGTCGCTTTCGGTCACCAGATGCACGATGTGAGGAATGAGCGGAACGCGGCTTTCGTCGAGCCACTTGACAAATTCCTTCAGACCCTCGTTGCTGTAGAACTCCTGATGACGCGGCTGTCCGTTAGGCTGGACTGATTCCGGACGCTCGTCGGTGAGCGACAGGCGGATACCCGTATTCAGATAAGACAAGTCGCGCAGACGCTCTGCCAGACGATCCCACTCGTAAACCGTTTCCGTAAAGATGGATGCATCCGGATGGAAGATAATGGTCGTACCCGTATCGTCGGCATCACCAATCACATCCACTCCGGTAAGCGGCTTACCGAAAGCATAGTCCTGACGATATATATGACCCTGACGGTGAACGATAGCCGTAAACTGGTCGGAAAGGGCATTTACGCAGCTGACACCCACACCATGCAAACCACCGGAAACCTTATATGTATTCTTATCGAACTTACCACCTGCGTGAAGCACAGTCATGACGACTTCAAGTGCAGAGCGATGCTCCTTCTGGTGCATATCAACAGGAATACCTCGTCCGTTATCGACCACCTTGATCGAATTGTCGGGCAAGATCGTAACCTTGATATCGTTGCAATAACCTGCCAAGGCCTCGTCGATACAGTTATCGACAACCTCGCTTACCAGATGATGCAATCCCTTGATGCTTGTGTCGCCAATATACATGGCCGGACGTTTACGCACGGCTTCCAGACCTTCGAGGACCTGGATATGACTGGCGTCGTAGTTGTTCTGATTCTCTGACATAAAATATAAGTTAATGATTTACATGTGTATGCGCACGCGCGCGTAAAACAAAATGACTACCCCACTGAACCTATTACAGGCAAAGTGGGGAGGTCTGTCAATACCACAAAAGTATTAAGCGAGTTTGTTAAGCTGCTTAGCGAGCTTGCTCTTCAGGTTAGCAGCCTTGTTAGCGTGAATTACGCCCTTCTTAGCCAATTTGTCGAGCATAGAGCTTACTACAGGAAGCTGTGCGGCTGCATCAGCCTTGTCGGTGGTAGCGCGGAACTTGCGAACAGCGTTACGTGTTACCTTACCATAGTAACGGTTGCTCAGATTTTTGGTGATAGTCTGCTTAATTCTCTTCTTTGAAGATTTGTGATTTGCCATTGTTGTAGTTTATTTCTTTATTTTACTTAATTTTGACTTATTCTGCTTTCTGCACCGGAGTTCCAAACCTATCTGGCTCTGCGCCGCCAACCGCTTTAGCCAGCCTTGCCTGCACACGTAGTCAGGACTTAAAAACGACTCCAAAATGCCGAAAAGCGAGTGCAAAGTTAAAAAAATTATTTCTTTCGACCAATATTTCGGCAGATTTTATGAAAAAAACTTGCTATTTTTTACGATTTTGACTATTTTTGCTCCCACAAATGACAAATTCAATTATCAAAACCAAAGGAATAGTACTCAGTACGGTCCCATACAACGACCGCACGCAATTCGTTCATTTCTATACAGAAGAACTGGGCAAACTGACGTGCCGCATTACCATCGGGCGCATTCATAGGGGCGGCGGACAACGCACGCTCTACGCTCCGCTTACCATCCTTGACCTCGTGCTGGAAGGACGCAACAATCAGGACATCCTGAAGATTGCCGAAGCACAGCTGCTGCATTCCCCGTATCTGCTTTCGATGTCCGACCCTGCCAAGACAGCCCAATGCCTGTATATGGCCGAACTGCTTGACAAAACGATCGGCGAAGTGGGCGAACCCAACCCGAAGCTTTGGGATTTTATCAGTCAGTCCATCGAACTGCTGGAACTGACTCACGACGGCTCTGCCAACTTTCATCTGGTGTTTACCACCAGGCTTTGCCATCTGATCGGATTCCATGTCGATAACAGCGCCTATTGCGAAGGCATGCAGTTCGACATCAGCGAAGGCGTTTATACAGCCCAACCCATTTACCATCCCTATTACCTGACCGCCGAATCAGCCAGCTGGCTTCACAGGCTTTTGGACACCAATTTCTCGAACCTTACCAGTCTCCAGCTTACGCGCGAACAGCGCAACACGCTACTCGAGATGATGCTTACATTCCTGCGCATCCACATGCCCGAAACAGGCAATTTGCGGTCTGTTGACGTTCTGAAAGAACTGTTTGTTTAACAGATATGAGAAAGTAGAGTTTGCACTATTATAAAAAAGGTATTCAATTCTCCATTTTTCCGTCATAATCTGTCCGACCTTTGAAAAAAATAAGTAACTTTGCACGTTCAAAAATTGTTCTACGATGAAATTAAAAACGTTTGTATTTGCTTATAAGTTAGCACTTATCACCTTTGTTGCAGTTTATTTCCCTTTTGCATGGATATCCTGTTCCGATGTTGAAGGACCTGAAATCGTTTTTATTCACACCAACGACACCCACAGCCAGATCGACGGCGTTTATATGGACGAAAAGCCCGTCGGCGGTGTTTTACAGCGTGCAGCGCTGATTGAAGAAATGCGGGCATCCGATCCTCAGCTGGTATACCTTGATGCCGGCGATATGGTTCAGGGATCTCCCTATTTCAACATCTGGAACGGCGAACTCGAAATGAAGCTGATGAACCTGCAGGGCCTGATTGCCTCCACTTTCGGCAACCACGAGTTCGACAACGGCCTTGCATTTATGGGCAACATGCTTGAATACGCTGCTTTCCCGATTATCTCGTGCAACTACGACGTAAAAGGCACCTGCCTGGAAAAATATGTGCGCAAGTCGATGATCATCGAACGCAAAGGCATCCGTATCGGTATTACCGGTGTAACCGTCGATCCCAACAACCTGATCTTCAACCGCAACTGGGAAGGCATCCGATACATCGACCCCGTTAAGGCCGTCAATAAAGAAGCTCAGAAATTACGCAACGACAGCTGCGATCTGGTTGTTGTCCTCTCGCATATCGGATATTATACTAACGACAGTACCGGAGACCGTCACCTGGCCGCCAACACCCGAAATGTCGATCTGATTATCGGCGGACATTCGCACACCAACCTCGAAGATGGAGAAACCGTTCTGAATCTGGACGGCAAGCCCGTCATGATTACGCAAACTGCAGGCAAAATCAATCCGATCGGGTGCGTACGCGTCAAGATGAAGAAAGCCCGCAACAGCGAATATGGCAACCGGTATGAAGTTGCAGCCATCAAATGTTCGAAGATTCATCCGGATCTGCACGACCTGAAGAAATACGGCAAAACAGTTAGCGACTTCATCACCCCCTATCACGACAGTCTGGATCTGAAGATGA
>JAGBQS010000323.1 GCA_017632695.1 Bacteroidales bacterium | reverse complement strand
GAGTACCAGCCTGATGCCTTCCGGATTCTCTTCTCCGAAGATTACAATCAGCATCAGTTCGCCGGTCGAAGCCGTGCGCACAACCATGTTGCGCAACAATCCGACCTGATTGCGCAAATCATAGAAAGAAAGCCGGTTATCGAGCGCAAATTGCCTGATATCGAGTCGGATCCGGTTCGAGATGTCGTCCTGCAGCCAGCATTTCCTGATGTCGAGCACCTTGTCGAAACAGTTCGGGATATGGAAACCCAGCGCATTCATATCATCGTACTTAACGCCTGCAGCCACTTCCTCGAACGTAAGCCACCGCTTGTTCGAGAAGGTAAATTCCAGTTTGTTCCGATAGAACTGTGTCTGCTTCGAGCCGTCGATGGGCGAGCATTCAGGCAACTCGACCTTGCCGATCCGGGTCAGGGCATCGACCACCTGCTGCTGCTTGAACTTCAGCTGTTCCTCATAGGGGATGTGCTGCCATTTGCAGCCTCCGCAAACGCCAAAGTGTTCGCAGACGGGCTCTACACGTACCGGCGACGGCTTGATCATTCTGGCGATGGTTCCTTCAGCGTACGAACTGCGCGATTTCAGCACCTGAATGTCCACCACATCGCCTACGGCAGCAAAAGGAACGAAAACAACTTTATCGTTTACACGCGCCAGCGACTTGCCTTCGGCTGCGTATGCAGTTATCTCAATTCCCTCCAAAAGGGGATTTTTTTTGTTCTTACGACTCATATTTTATGCTCTTTAACATATTTTTTTACTTTTTTTATGTTTTTAGCGCAATAAATTGCACTTTTTGCGCAAAATCCTTGCACATTCCAAAAATAGTCCTTATCTTTGCATCACAAATAAAGAGCTATTATACTTACAGAATGACAGACGCAAGACCTTAAACAACTAATACCCTAAGCGTAAAAACACAGAGGTCGTTATTCGCTGAGAAGTACAAACGACTTGATAAAGGTTGTTTCCGTCGGGAACAGCCTTTATTCTTTTGTCCCCATTCTGTTTCCTGATTGCAATTACTGGGTTATTTCAAGACAGGTTCAGCACCTTCGAGCAACGTTCGGCAGCTGCCGGACGGTGGGTAATCAGTATCATGAGCCGATGACCGGTCTGTTCGGACAGGCGGTCCAAAACTTTCTGTTCTGTTTCAGGATCGAGGGCAGAAGTTGCCTCGTCGAGCAAAAGAATCGGAGCCTTTCGGAGCAAAGCCCGGGCAATAGAGATGCGCTGAGCCTGACCCTCCGAGAGTCCGCCTCCCCTTTCACCGCACGGCGTATCGAGTTCCTGCGGCAACTGGAAAACGAAGTCGGCGGCTGCACAACGCAAAGCCTCACGCATCTCTTCATCGGAGGCATTGGCATTTCCTAACTGCAGATTGGTTCTTATGGTTCCGCTCAGCAACGTATTTCCCTGCGGCACGTACGAAAAATACTGCCGGCTGAATGCCGTAATGGTTTGCGACTCCTGTCCGGAATAGATTTCCACGCTACCCTGTTCCGGACGGATCAGGGCAAGCAGCATACGGATCAGGGTGGTTTTACCCACACCGGTCTCACCCAGGATGGCAACGGAAGAGTTCGGTTCGAAGTCGAACGAGAAGTCGCTGAACACTTCTTTCTGCGGACGTCCGTCGGCCGAATAGCGGAACGACACCCGATTCAGACGGATGCCGACCTCCTCGCCCAGCAATGGTTGCGGTTCGTTGGGTTCAGCCGGCAGGTTCAAGAGCTCCATCAGACGTTCGGCAGCCGTAAAGCATCGGATAAACACAGGCAGCTCCTGACTCAGATCGGCAATAGGACGCTGTACGCGGGCTGCCAACTGCAGGAATGCCACCATCGTACCATAGCCGATGACCCCGTTCCAGATCTGGATCACGCCCCACGAGAAAGTCAGGAAGTAGCTTAATCCGAAGCCGCCGCTCATGCACAGTCTGGTAGTAACCGAAAGGGTTGCACGACGGCGCACCTGCCCCGCCAGCACATCCATCAGTCCGGTCAGGCGTCCCAAGGTTCCGTCGGTCTGCTCAAGGGTCTTGATGACCGAACGGAACTGCAGGTTCTACTGCATCTGACTCTGGATACCGCTTTCACTGTCGCGCGCCTGACGTATGATGCGAT
>JAGBQS010000322.1 GCA_017632695.1 Bacteroidales bacterium | reverse complement strand
GATCCATCTTGTGACCGATGATAGCACCGGTTCCTGCACCTACGGCAGTACCGACAGCAGCACCGATGATGGTACCTTTGGCATTCTTACCGATCAATGTACCTACGCCGGCACCTACTGTGGCACCTGCACCCGAACCGATCAGGGTTCCCTTGGTTGTGTTACTCCAAGAAGCACAAGACTCCAGACCCATCACCGTGATGGAAACTGCCAAAAGGCAGAGCAAAGTTTTCTTGAACATAGTTGTTTACAGTTTTTAGATTTTGGTTTATAAATAAGTTCTTATCGGGTAACCACCGTCCGATTAACGGACGATGGTCTTTTTACCATTGATAATATAGATACCCTTACCTGTGATGACATCAACACGCTGACCCAGGAGGTTGTAAATGGTCTTCGGCTTGTCGGCATCGGCTGTAATTTCATTAACAGAAGCAACATCTTCCGTGCTTCCATTAACCGAATACAGGAAGTTACCCTTATCAAACTCGTAGGTAGTATTATACTTCTTGATAATACCGTAAACGACAACCTCATCGCCCACCTTCAGATAATCCTCCGATGCGATGCTGTCGCCCTGCAGGCCATAGCCGCTGTAAACCTCGAAGGCATCTTCGTCAAGCCAGTAGGTCAGATTCTTGTTCTTAGCGCTGTAGGTCTGAATCTTGCTGACGGTACCCTTTACATAAACCTTCTTGCTGAGGTCGAAGGTACCGGCATCAATCATCCGGATAGCAGCAGCTGTTGTGTAAGCGGTCTCTGGAGTATTGGTAGGATCGGTCAGGACTACCTGATTCTCGGTCGGGAAGTATTTGGCAATGTAGTTGTTCTTATCAAACTCGTAAGTTGTGTTATACTTCTTGACAAGACCCTTGACAATAACAGAATCGCCGATTGACAGGTCGGTCTGAGCCTCAAGCTTGGCACCGTCGACACCCAGTCCGCTGTAAACCTCGAAAGTATTATTATCCAACCAGTAGGTAATCGAACCGTAAGTTGAATTGAAGCTTTCAACCTTGCTGACAACACCCTTAACGTAAACGGAATCGCTCAAGTCGCTGGTAGCATCATCAATCAAAGTAATAATCTCAGCGGTTGAATATGGATTATCAATCGTATTGGCGATCGACTTCAGGTTAGATTCGCCGGCAGAAGAAGCCTCAACGGCTACCACATTGATGTACTTGCTGCTTGAAGGATACATGGCAAAGCCCTTCACGGTAACAGTAGCACCATTGGTCAGATTAGCCTTCATGGCAGCTGTCGGATAAACGATAGAACCTATAGCGGTAGCAGCACCTTCGATGGTAACATTATAGTAGTTACCGGAAACCGTCAGAGTACCGGTCATGGAAACATACTTGATAGCGGGATCGGCAATCCAGGCATCGGCAGCAGCACCGTCCAAAACTACAGGAGTAGGATATGTGAGACTCTGACCGGAAGCTGTCTTGGTAATGGTAGCCGTATTGGTAAACTGGTTGAATCCCTGATACTGTGAGACTGCACCTTCGATGATCAGTTCGTCGCCAACAGCATAATTGTGGCCGTTATAATAGGTATAGATATAACCTGTAGCATCGCCCAAAACGAAACCGGCAGTTCCTGCAGCATAAACGGTACCGTAAACCTTGGCGGTACCGGTTGACAAAGCATGAGCTTCTTCAACCGTAATAACTCCCGTCAAGTCTGGAGTAGGCTCAGGATCGTCTCCACCGCCTTCGCCGCTTCCTTGTGAAAGTTTTACCAAACTAGCGTCATCAAACAATGCTGATCCGGTATTTTTCTGAATTCGGACTGTCACACTATAGTTACCCGCAGTCTTCACTTCGAATGTATCTGCAAGAAGAGTCCATTCTGAAGGAACTTCAGATACGGTTTTCCCCCAACTATAAGATACCTTTCCGGCAGCAGTAACAGGCACGTTACCTGGAGTTAAGGTAGCAGGATCAGAAGCGTCAACGCTCTTTGCATAAATGGAAAAAACATAAGTACCTTCAGCTAATTCTTGTTCAACGGAGGCAAGTCGCTTATTTGCAGTCGAATCGTCCATCTGAACAGCATATGAACCGCTTCGGGCTTCTGTTGATTGAATCATTAAACCAAGGCTTGCTGTTGTAGTACTCTTCCAACTAACTGGTTTGCCGTCATTCCATTCTTCAAAGCCGCCGTTCGAAAGCAGGTTGGTTTCATCGGCATAAGCAGTCAGCGCGGTTGCTGCAACTGCCAAAGAAAGTAAAACTTTTTTCATAAGCTAAAAATTTAAAAGTATGTTTGTTTTATTGATAGGGTATCGGTACCGCACCGAAGTGCAGTACCGGATGATTATTATTCAGCGGTTTCCGGTTCGCGAACCAGTACATTCTTGACTTCCCAGGTAGCTGAAGCCGTATAACCGTCCACGTCATTCGAACTGGTATAGCGGAAGGCAATCCAGCAATAACCGCCAATGAATGCGCTCAGGTCAACCGGCTGGGTTGTTACGAAAGTCCAGTCCTGATTGCTCGGCATCGATTCATCGGTCAACGGAACCTGTGTCCAGCTGCACGAAGTCACGTCACCGGCATAATCGGTCGAAACAAACACGCCAAGCCGCTGATTGAACTCTGCTGCATCGCCGCTGGCCAGATAGCGGAACACATGATCGAATACCAGATACGGAGCCTCAGCCTTCTTGAAATTCATAGCCGGCGAAACCAGCCAGGATTCGGTAGTATGATTAGCGGACTGATAGAATCCGGAGGCCTTCCATCCGTAGTTGTTGGTATTGGACCAGATATAGTTCAAACCATCCAAAGTGATATCCTGCGTTGTAAAGTCACCGGGATCGCCCAGCAGTGCCTTGTTATAGTAAACGCTCAGCTTGGCTGTAAACACGCCGTTATCGCGCGAGATAACGATGGTTTCGGCAGTATAGGAAGTCGCCTTCGTCCAACCTTCGGCAGTATATTCATAAACCGAAGCCTCGGCCTTCGAACTCGAAATCTTATAGGCCATAGCCACACGCTGACCCTCCTCGGCATAAGGATAGGTAGCCGACAGCCAGATCGGTAACTGGGTGGACGGGCTGCTGACATAGGTAGCCGTCGAACTGAATACCGTATAATCAGAAGGCTGGAAGGTGTAAACCGTTGCCTCATCGACGGTGAAACGGGTCCAGGCCGTACCGTTAAACTGATAAAGGGCGGCGTTGGTAGCAGTAACCGTTACATTGGCAAACTTCGACTCGGCATACATGCCATAATTGCTGTAGCTGCTCGAATACTTGACATAAGAACCTGTCAACGGACTGGTCAGGTTGAAGCTGCCGTCTGACTGTGCTTCAAGTTGCCATTCTCCTCCTTCGGATGTTTTTTCTGTTGTTAGGAAAAATGGCCCGCCTGTAGTCTGCGAAGATATATAATAGCCGTCACAGTTTTTAATATAAAATGTATTTTGGTCTGTTGACTCAATCGTAACATACCAATTTTCAGCATTATCTTCATCTATAGCATCGTCTGTCAGTTCCAATCCTGAAGCAGAAAAATAACCAGATGTAATATCCGACCCAAAGAACCCGAACGGTACATATCCTTCGCTTGTGTAAGCAGCAATGATATAGTTACCGGCACCCTGCAAAGCCGAAACTTTCCGGTAAGAACCGTCTTCCTGCTCTGCGAACAGATACGGATTGCCGTAGCTTTTCACTATCTGGCTGCCGGTTGCCGGCTCGGTAGTTTCGTAGGCATAGTTTGCCATCACGATGTCGCCCTTAGCAGCCTCCGGATAAGCCTCTTTCAGCAAAGACGAAATCTTGGATACCGTAACCGGTGTCAGATACAGCGCCGATTTTCCACGTCCGCTCCAAGCCGTTTCGTAATCGTTCTCGCTCAAGGTATAGGTTGCCATAGTGCCCAACTGATCCACATACTCATAATCAGCCTGATGCAGATTATAGGTGATGTTGAACTTGGAACCGTTATCGGCATTCGGCCATTTACCCTGCACAAAAACCGGCAGATATTCGTCGGCAGGAGCATACTCCGTGAAATAGCGCTGACTTGACAAGGCAGCCAAAGCTGCACTGTAAAGCGTCGTATCGTGAAGCTGATCCAGACTGTCGGCAATGGCTTTGTTGGTTGCATTCGATGCGATTGCCGAATAATCGGCAACCGTCAGGGTATATGCCATATCAACCACGTCCTGAGACGTATATTCGGTCTCATCGTCGAAATTCTTGTCGAAGTAATCGTCATTGCACGAAGCAAGCGACATCGACAAAGGCAATGATAAAAGGAAAATATATTTCTTCATTGTAGTTACGGATTAGAAGTTAACCTTGAGACGCAGCGAATAGGTACGACCCGTGTTGAAATAAACATATACATTGCTTGCATTGGCATCGGTAGTCAGGCTGTTCGGATTCCAGGCCTTCACAATGTACTGATAGTTGAGCAGGTTGTTCACATTTCCGCTGAAGACCGCATTGCAGTTGCCGATCTTGAACTTATAGGAAGCCATTGCATCGACGGTCTGTGCCGACGGCAACTTCCATGGGTTGGCAATATCGAGCGCCTTATTACCCTTGGTATCGTCGTCGGTGAAACTTACATTCGAGCCCGAGAACGAGTAGTATGAATAGTTACGCGCCATCAGGTTCCAGTCGAGGCCGACCTTCAAGGCCTTGCTCAACTTCAGGTTCATACCGACAGCAGCCGTTGTCTGGGCAGAACCGCCCACGCGTACATCCTTCAGATTGATGTTGGCTCGGGCGTGATCCTTTGCACCTACTCCACTGGCAATGCCGCCATTGATATTCAGCGGCTGACCCTGACGGTCGTAGGCAAAACCGGTAGCATTGCTGTTCCAGATCCAGTCGCCCATACTGAGCATACCGGTCAGTTCGAGCCAGCGGAACGGATTGTATTTGCCTTCAATTTCCACACCCATGTGACGGGCATCGACACCCTCCATGTTCATGTAGGCCTCAACCTGCTCCTGACCCAGCGTTGCACTCTTGGTCATGGTCTTATCCATCCAGTTGGTGTAGTACATATTCACCTTGACATCCAGGATATTCTCATAGCGGAAGCCATAACCGGCCTCGATGCTGAAAATCTTTTCGTTCTTGGCGTTCTTGTTGGTAACGTTGCTGGCATTCGGGCTCATGAAGGCACCATAGTTGAACTTAGGTGCACGGCTGATGAATCCGACATTGGCAAACACGTTATGATACTCGTTGAGGTTGTAGTTGGCACCACCCTTGATGTTGTACCCCCAATAGTTGACATTGTCACTCTTTTCGTGAGCCTTGTCATAGTTCAGGTGGTCGATTCGCCAGTAGTCGGTATTATTAAGCGCACCGCTCACAAAGGCCGACAACGCATCCTTGCTGTATTCTGCCTGGAAGAAGACACCGCCCTGAACCACGTAACTGTCGAAATCACGGTAAACATTATCGCCCACCGTCAGTTTCTCGTACACCCACGACGGATCGTTGACACGATAGTTATTGGCAGCCTTAACAGCACCGCGGGTCGACGAATCCATGTAATACTTGCCGCCCAGCAGGTCGATGATTTCGCAACCGTGATGACCGTTGTAATAACGGAAATCGATACCGCCATAGAAATCAATATCCTGACCGAACTTGGTGCTATAGGTAGAAAGCAAGCCATACCAGTTGTGGTAGTTCAGATTCTTGCAAAGAACCAGAAGTGATCCGTGCTCGGAAGTCTCGTTGATATCCTGAATGGCTGCATAATCGAAGGTACCGTCAGCATTGTGACGATCTTCGTAGAATGTACCCTGATAGGATCCGCGGAAATCGGAATAACTGTGGGTATTGCCGTAAGCGTCGGCAAAATCGCTGTTGGCTTCGCCCGTTATACCATAGCCTCGACCGATGGATACATAGGCTGAGGTGGACAGGTTGGACGTTTCGTTGATCTTCCACTGGTGATTCAGGCTGATCTGCGGTTTGTGGTAAACGTTGTGCTCCGAATCCTTGCGCTGACCGTTCTTGTCGAAACCGTACGTCGAGTTATAACGATAGTTTCTTACACCGTACACTTTCTCGACCATACGCCAGTTGGCGATAGTCAGACCGCTGCTGGTACCGCGCTGGTAGTGATCCTGAGGAGCACCGAAGGCAGACAGCGAGATGCTGTGCTGATCGTTAATCTTCTTCGAGATACTGAAGAAATAGTTATAACCGACATAATTGCCACCCTGGAAATTACCTTCACCCCAGTTCTTGGCACCCAGTACGGTAAGCGCCCAACCGGATTCGGTTATGCCCGTGCTTACCGTAAAGAGAATCTTATTCATGCCGTTGCTTCCCATCGAGTAACTGATGTTACCGCCCTTCTTAGCCTCGAGACCTTTGGTGATGATATTGATGGTACCACCCACGGATGGAGCGGAAACCTTCGAAGCACCCAAGCCGCGCTGTGTCTGCATCGTAGCAGTGACATCGCTCAATCCGGCCCAGTTACTCCAATAAACGGTACCGTTTTCCATATCGTTCATCGGCACGCCGTTAATCATGGTTGCCACGTTGGTATTATCGAAACCGCGCATATAGATTTCGGAATCACCATAGCCGCCGCCCTGCTTGTTGGCATGAACGCCCGGTGTGGACTTCAATACCTCCGGGAACTCCTGGGTGCCCAGTTTCTCCTCGATAATGGCAGAAGGCAGCGAGCTGACAGCAACCGGAGTCTTGCGCGAAACGGCAATCGTTCCGCTGACAATCACGTCATTCAGCATCTTGGAATCGCTCTCAATCTGGATGGTTCCCAGATTCGTTACGCCCTGTGCCTTGGCATTGGCCTTTTGGTTCTTGTCCTTGTAACCGACATACTTGAACAAAAGAGAGCTTCTGGGATTGCCCAGCTTCAGTTCAAAGTTGCCATCAATATCGGTTACTGTTCCATTTTGGGTTCCCATCTCTACGATGGTAGCGCCAATAAGAGGTTCTCCGGATTCAGCATCAACCAGCTGTCCCTTCACAACCTGTGCAATCACGTGCTGACCTGCCATCAAGCAGGCTGCAACCGACAGGATTCTCAATAGAGTATTCTTCATAATAGTTTTTTAATAGTACGCGGCAAAGGTAAACATTTTTTTAGAAATGTCAAATTTTCAGCCTAACTTTTAGAATAATTATTCAATGTTTTTCACGTTTGGTCTCCATTTGACAAATAAAGCACTGAAAAATTAGGGGCGGACATTAAAAATCCACCCCTTTAAAACGGTCGTCTATTACCAAAGTTCCGGTTTCCGTCCAGTCGATCTGATCTGTACAGTCAACCTCTTTTTCATAAACCGGAATTATTGTACCCGGTCGGACAAAAACCGGCATCAGATCCAGCGGAACCTCCACGTCCTTATACCATCGGGAACCCGTCAGACGCTCTCCTGTAAAGAATTGAATCCATTCCCCTTCCGGTAAATAGATATCACGACGGTTATCGGAATTCATGACCGGACAAACCAGGAACGAATCTCCAAAGTAATACTCATCGTCGATATGCCATACGGTAGAATCCGAAGGGTGATGGAACAGCAATGCCCTCAGCATCGGATATCCCGTTTCAGTACATTTACGGGCCTGCTCCACAATGTATGGCAAAAGACGGTAGCGAAGCTTCCACCATCGTCTGACAATCGGAGCAATGGCCGGATATTCCCAAGGTTCGCGCTTACTGGTTCCGTGATAACGCATGTGGCTGGTGAATACGCCGAACTGCGTCCACCGCACATACACATCGTCATGTACCGGCGAGTTCATGAAATTGGGCAACGAATGGAACCCTGGCACATCGTGGCTCCAGAAAGAGAATCCGGAGAGGCCGAAGTGAAGTCCGCCTTTCAGGTCGCCCGCCATACCATCCCAAGTTGAAGCGGAATCGCCTCCCCAATGCAACGGATAGCGCTGACCGCCGGCCCACGCCGATCTTCCCCATACGATTCCCTGTCCGCAAACCTGTCGGGTAATCTCAAAGGCCGAGCGCTGATAAAGGATGGAATAAATATTATTAAGCTGTTCGGGAGTACGCCCGTCGTGGTAATGGGCATCCATGTGGATGTTCTCGCCGAAGTCGGTCTTGATACAGGTAACTCCCATATCAAGCAGATTTTTCAGCAAACCCTGATACCATCTGACGGCGGCCGGATTGGTAAAGTCGATGGTTCCGGCATAGTCCAGACTGGAGAAGTTCGAACCGGAGCCATTGCTCTTCCGGTTCGGTCGCGGAGCAATGTAATTATTCTCTACGGCCTCCTGCAACTGTTCGGCTTCTTCGGCCACATAAGGCAATTGCCATAGGGAAACGCGGAAACCTTGTTTCAGCAACTGCTGCACAAAAGCCTTCGGATCCGGGAAACGCTCCTGATTGAATTTCCATTCGCAAAGCCAGTCGGTCCTGAACCAGCCTGTATCCAGATGAATGACATCACACGGATAATGCTCGTCGCGCATACGCTGGCAGATGGCATTGACCTCATCGGCCGAAAAATACGACATACGGCTCATCCAGATACCGAAGCTCCACAATGGCAGCATGGGCGAGAAACCGGTAAGCTGACGATAATGGAACTGAATCCGTTCGGGCGTTTCGCCACCTACTACAAAGACATCCAGCCGAGGTTCTTCGGCCAGGAACTGAATGCTGCGGGTGGAATGATTGGCCAGATCGAGCTTGCTATATGCCGAAGTATGATAAAACATACCATACATCCGGCTGCTCATATAAAAAGGGATATTCTTGTAGCAACGGCTGTTGTTTACACCCTGTCCATCCTGATTCTTGAGCTGAAACGTACGCCCCGACAAATCCATTTTGGTAAAACGCTCGCCTGTTCCAACGAAACACTCATCCGGCTGGCAATCGACCGACAGCGTTGCTGCTGCAATCCTACCGTTTCGTTTCACAAAAGCCAGAGGCAGTGCATCATAACGGGGTGGCGAAAAATGGTCATAAGCCGAAAGGTGGATTTTTTTCTTACGGTTGTCAGGCTCCGGATACAACGTAATATCCAAAGCCTCCTGAGGTGCCGGCAGCAAATCGCTCCAAGGATCAAGTTCAGGTTCGCGCACATTGACCTCACCTCTTACGCATTCCTGATTGTCGAGCAATTGCCACAAGCCTTTCTCAATTTCAACCACAGAGAGCGGGACTACCTTGACATCGGGTGCAAAACTCAGCATCTCGTCATTCCGAAGAAGGTCTTCCCTGAAATCAGGATCCAAACTGATCCGAAGCGTCTGGTTAGAATATGCCACGACTTGTACTATATGAAGCTCACGCGGAACGGAAACATCAGCCTGCATATCATTCTGCAAAATCTGTTTTTGGAAAGGAACCGTCAGGAGAACCCTTTCTCCCCTTGCCTCTACCGCTATCGGATGGCAAGCCGTCCACAAGGACTCATTCTGATTGAGCGTTTCAGAAAAATCAAGGAAATCAAACAAATGATAGTTGGTCGCTTTCATAACTAATCATGTAATGATATGCTTCAAATCATGCAAAGGTTAGTTTCGGAACAATCAGGGTAACGGGATATCGGAAATAAGATGCTT
>JAGBQS010000321.1 GCA_017632695.1 Bacteroidales bacterium | reverse complement strand
ATGAAACGATTTCTTCTCCTTCTCGTCTCGTCGGCAGCGATCGGAGCAATGGCGCAGGATGTAACCAGTCCGGACGGACGCCTTCGCTTACAGGTACAAAACGACGCAGTTACCACCTATCGCGTGACCTTCGACGGTCACACCGTTCTCGAGCCTTCTCCCATCGGGCTGATTGCCAACTATGCCGACTTGGCTACGAATCTGAAACTGATCAGGTCTTCCATCGATACGGTTCGGAACAGCTACGATATGACCCGTACCAAAGCCGCCCACAGCGACTATAAGGCTACCCGTCTGCGCTGCCGGTTCCAAAACCCCGACGGCTACCCGATCAACGTAGTATTTCAGGTTTCGGACAACAACATCGCTTTCCGCTACGAATTGGCCAAGCACCCAAGCCGGGAAACCGGAAGCGTCCGGGTAATGCAGGAAAAGACCGGCTTCCGGTTGGCCGACGGTACTACCAGTTTCGTTTGCCCGCAAAGTGATGCCATGATTGGCTGGAAGCGCACCAAGCCGAGCTACGAAGAGAACTATGTTTATGATGCTCCGCTTGAAACACGCTCGCAATACGGCCACGGGTGGACCTTCCCCTGCCTGTTCCGGCAATCGGCAACCGTTGGAAGCGGCAAGAAAGCACGCACACAAGACTATTGGATTCAGATCAGCGAAACGGGAGTTGATAGCCGCTACTGTGCCTCACACCTCTCCGATTACACCGACGGTCTGTACACCATTGCCTTCCCGATGCCCGAAGAAAACAACGGCAACGGAACTGTCGAACCGGCATTTGCCTTGCCCGGTGCTACTCCCTGGCGCACACTGACCGTGGCCGACAACCTCGCTCCCATTGCCGAAACTACCGTTATGTACGATGTGGTTGAACCGCGCTATACGACCGACAAACAGTATAAGTTCGGTCGCGGCACTTGGAGCTGGATCATCTGGCAGGATAACTCCATCTGCTACGAGGATCAGATCAAATACATCGATCTGGCTTCGGCTATGGGCTACGAATATGTTCTGGTCGACAACTGGTGGGATCTGCAGATCGGACGCAAGGAGAATCCCGTCAACGGGCACTCCATCGAGGATGTTATCCGCTATGCTCACCAGAAGGGCGTGGATGTGTTCCTGTGGTACAGTTCGAGCGGATACTGGAACGACATCGTACAGGGTCCCATCAACTGCATGGACAACAGCATTATCCGCAAGCGCGAGATGCGCTGGATGCAGCAACAGGGCGTGAAGGGCATTAAGGTGGACTTCTTCGGCGGCGACAAGCAGGAGACCATGCGTCTGTACGAAGAAATTCTTAGCGACGCCGACGACTGCGGCCTGATGGTAATCTTCCATGGCTGCACGCTGCCTCGAGGCTGGGAACGCATGTACCCGAACTATGTGGGATCTGAAGCTGCATTGGCAAGCGAGAATGTGTATTTCTCTGACTATCATGCGAAGAAGGAAGGTTTCGAGTTGTCGATGTATGCTTTCACTCGGAACGCTGTGGCTGCGTTCGATTGGGGAGGCGTGATAATGAACCATTGGATGAGCAAGGACAACAAGAGCCGGCACCAGCGATTTACGAGTGATATCTTTGAGATTGCAACGGGAATCACTAACCAATGCAGCGTGAATTGCATTGCTATGCAGCCGAACAATCTGAGTGAACTGCCACAGTT
>JAGBQS010000320.1 GCA_017632695.1 Bacteroidales bacterium | reverse complement strand
CTGTGCGGATCCAGCTCCTCGATAATGACAGGAATGGCATCTTCAACCAGCTTCGAAAGGTTCAGGGTATCGACATACCGGTCCTTGAGCAGGTCGAAGAGGTAAAGCATCTTGGCCGATGCATCGCCCGTCGACAGATCGTCGTCGGCTGAATCGAACCCGGACGAAACGGGAACGTAAGCGGATCGCACCTGCTTGGAGGACTTGTTGCTACCGTCTACATCCAGGCCGCTAAGTATGCCCAGTACAAGCAGCAGGCTGACCCACAAGGGAGTCCATATATTTTTGTTCATTGTTGTTTGAGGTCTGAGGTTTATTTACTTCACCTGATACAGCTGCATGGAACCGGTCAGCGGGTCGAAGAGTGCCGAAACCGGGGCATTCTTGTGCGCAAAGTGGGTTGCAGGCAGGAACTCGACGTGTCCGAACTGCGCCATCGGCCATTCGCCGCTGCCAAGCGTAGCGCCCTGCGACGTCAGACGGATGCTGGCTTTGCCCGGCTGGATGTAAGCCACACCTGTGGCAACCGGCAACTTGCGGCCCTTGGCATCGGTCAGTTCCGGAACCTGACGGTTATCGTGGGTCATGGAAACCGAAAGCTGATAGGGCTCGCCCGACAGATCGTCGGCATCTACAAAACCGTAGTGATGCGAGAACCGGAACAATACATGGTTCTTGGTTTCCTGAACAGGCAGGAACTCGAACTCGCGGGTACAGGTTTCGACAGTGGTCTTACCTGTAAAAAGCTCCATATAGGCGGCTTCCTGAGCCTCCAGGTTATCGAGCACCAGCTGGAACGAAGCACCGTCGGCTGGCAGGTTGTCAACCTCGCCGGTCAGCAGGTTCAGGCGGCTTTCGCGAATGCGGAATATGGCTCGGGCAGCAATCTCAGCCTGCTTGGCCTTCGAACCGGCACGAAGCAGTTCCTCCGTCATCACATTAATGGGACGCAGGTTATTCTTCTTTGAAGCCTCGTCGGCCGACTCTTCGGCAGCGGCTTCCGGCTGGCTCTTCTTCGTGACATTGGGTTCGCAGTTAATACTCCACAGGCTGCCTTCCTTTGTCAGGTAGAAGGTCGGCATGGGCTGCTTCTCGTTGAACTGGATATGGAAGGTGCGTGACGTGTCGGGTGCGGCAGCAGGTGTGAGCGTCACGCCCGTAATCTGCCAATCGGTCCGGTCGTCCAGGACGGCATCGGTAATACCCAGATATTTCTCGGCGTATGGTGCAAACTCTCCGGCCTTGACGCGGGTACATACGGCGGTTGCCTGCACACGGACAACCGTCTGCGGCAAGGTGTAGGTAATACCGGCATGCTGATTGTCGCCCACATACACTTTCCGGACTTCCTGTGCCATCAGGGCGCTGCCTGCCAGAAACGAGGCTAAGAATATAATGGATAATCTCATGATATTTACTCTTTGATTATTTACGATTTACAATTTATTTACGATTTTTTTATTTACTATTTACCATTTTTTGCAAAACTGTCGGTAAACAGGGTTCTGTTCAGAATGGATTTTCCGAGCGTAATCTCGTCGGCATACTCAATCTCATCGCCTACCGCCACGCCACGCGCCAGAGTAGTAATCTTCAGATCGGCAAATTCTGCCAGTTTGCGGAAGATATAAAAGTTGGTCGTGTCACCCTCCATGGTGGTGCTGAGCGCCAGAATCACCTCGCGGATGGGCGGATTGAGCATCGGTTGCGGATTCTGCGGATCGCGGCTCTGACGGATACGCTCCACGAGGCTGTCAATCTGCAACTGCTGCGGTCCGATACCGTCCATGGGCGAAATCAGGCCGCCCAGCACATGATACAGGCCGCCGAACTGACGGGTCGCCTCGATGACCATCACCTCCTTGACGTTCTCGACCACACAGAGGGTCGATGCATCGCGCTGCGGATTGGAACAGATGGAACACGTGTCGCTGTCGCTGATATTGTGGCACACCTTGCAATACTTGACCTCATTGCGCAGGCGTATCAGGCTCTCGCCCAACTGCAAGGCACGTGCCGGCTCCTGTCGCAACAGATGCAGCACCAGTCGCAGGGCGGTCTTCCGTCCTACTCCGGGCAGCTTGGCAAATTCATCGACCGCATGGGTCAGCAGTTGCGAAGGATATTCCATAATCAGTACATTCGGGGTCTATAGTTCCAAAGGGTTAAATTGCCGGGATCAGTATTTTCCAAAGTCACGCCGTGCACGGTCCAGTTCGCGCTTGCTGTCCTTTTCCTTAATGGACTCGCGCTTATCGTACTGCTTCTTGCCCCGACAAAGGGCGATCTCCATCTTGGCAATACCCTTTTCGTTGAAGAAAATCTTCAGGGGTACTATCGTCAGACCCGTTTCCTTCGAGTCGTTCTCCAGATTACGCAGCTCCCTGCGCGACAGCAGCAGCTTGCGGTCGCGGTGACTGTTATGATTATTGTAGGTTCCGTAAAAATACTCGGCAATATAGGCGTTCTTGACCCACAGTTCCCCCTTGTCGAACAGACAGTAGGTATCGGTCAGACCGGCCTTGCCTTCGCGCAACGACTTCACCTCGGTACCTGCCAGGACCAGTCCTGCCGTATAGGTATCGAGCACCTCATAGTCGAAGGTGGCACGTTTGTTGCGTACCACGGGCGAATTCTTTCCGGAATTTTTCTTGTTATTATTGCTCATCTTTCGATTAACCGTAGAATATATTGAATGAGTAGCGGCGAACAGTAAATGGCAACCACCGCCACAACGATGAAGAAACGCTGCTGCTTATCGGCCACTTCCATCAGCTCGGACGAACCCAGCCATACTATATAGATAACGTACAGACCGATGAACGAAAGGAACGTCAGCGTCGGCAGGAACGAGCAGAACAGATCGAACAGCATCACGATACTCATCGAATAGTAAACGAATATCTCCAGACGCTCCTTGTTCAGTTCGGACTGCGTAAAACGGCAAAACAGTTCCCGTATGAGCAGAGTGGCGAGCGTCGGTCCTGCAGCATAGCCCAAAATGAACGATACTGCGCCCTTCATGCCGTATTCCAGGCTGAACGGTGCATCGTAGGCCAGCTTGGAGTGCAGCATGATGCCGTTACCGTGCAGCAGGAAGATGCAGATGGCGCACACGCCCATCATCGGCCAATAGTAATTGCGCAGCATATACTCCGTCCTGGCAGCCGGCAATTCGGGGTCGCGCAGCCGCTTCCAGGTCTCCTCGGTATGCGAGAGCAGATCCTTGACGTACTTGAATATATAGCGTATTTCTTCCATCAGTCGAGTTTGTGTACAATCAGACCGGAACTGAGTTTGGGTTCAAACCAGGTAGTCTTTGGCGGCATGATGTTTCCGCTGTCGGCAATGGCCATCAGCTGGTCCATCGATACCGGATAAAGTGCCAGAGCCACTTTCATCTCGCCGCTGTCAACGCGGCGCTTCAGCTCGCCCAGTCCGCGCAGACCTCCCACGAAGTCGATACGCTTGTCGCGACGCAGGTCCCTGATTCCCAGAATCCGGTCGAGAATCAGGTTCGACGAAACCGAAACATCGAGCACACCGATCGGGTCGTTGTCATCGTAGGTTCCGGGCTTGGCGGTCAGGCTGTACCACTTGCCGCTCAGGTAAAGGCTGAAGTTGTGCAGACGGGTCGGATGGTACTCCTCCGTTCCCTTCTCCTCAACCTCGAAGTTCTGTTTCAAGGCAGTGAGGAACTGCTCGTCGCTCAAACCGTTCAGGTCTTTCACAACGCGGTTGTAGTCCATGATCTTGAGCTGCGAAGCCGGGAAGCAGACAGCCAGGAAGAAGTTGTATTCCTCGTCGCCGGTGTGATTCGGATTGTTCTGGGCCTTCTCCAGACCGACGCGGGCTGCTGCTGCGGTACGATGGTGTCCGTCGGCAATATACAGGTAGGGAATGGCGGCAAAAGCCTCCGTGATTTTCTGAATCAGTGCCTCGTCGTCAATCACCCAGAACTCGTGTCCGAATCCCTCCGCCGACACGAATTTCTCGACCGACGGTTTGGCGGCAGTCCGGGCAATCACCTCGCCCAAAACTTCGTTATCCGGGAAGGCGAAGAAAACAGGCTCCATGTTGGCATTCAGGCAACGTACGTGCTTCATACGGTCCTCCTCCTTATCGGCACGGGTCAGTTCATGCTTCTTGATGACGCCGCTCACGTAGTCCTGCACATTGGCAGCAACCACCAGACCGTACTGGGTACGCTCGCCCATCGTCTGGCTATACAGATAGTAGCACGCCTTGCTGTCCTGTTTAAGCCAGCCTTCCTGCTGGAACTTGGCGAACTGCTCAACGGCAGCATCGTACACCTTCGGATCGTGTTCGTCGGCAATCGGGGTAAAATTGATTTCCGGCTTGATGATGTGGTACAATGACTTCTCGTTACCCTTGCACTCCTCGAATGCCTCCTCCGAAGAGAGGACATCGTAAGGACGGGAAGAAACTACGGGAGCTAACTCTGCACTTGGACGCAGACCGCGGAATGGACGAACTTTTGCCATAAATGTATTCTGTATTAATTATTTCAGTTATTATTTGATTGTAAAATCTGCTTTTATTTCAGATATTTCTTGATCATCATGTTGATTTTGCGGAGCGACAACGGATTGGCGAGCAGATAACGTGCGCCCTCGCCTACTACACGATGGTGCAACGGACGCGTGGCATACTGTGCCGTTACCACAATAGGGGTTGTCGGCTGATTTCTGTGCATCTGCGCAATCATATCGTCAATCTGCAGCTGCCCCGGCAGGTTGTAATCAATAAACACGATGTGGGGGTCCTGTTTCAGAAAAAGTTTCATCACGCTGTCGGTATCCTTAGCCACTTTCATGTTGAACAGATGCTGGTCGCGGAAAATGTCGATATTGGCCGATGTCCCGATAAGTACCGAAACCTGCATACGTCTCAGTTCGAGTTCCACATCAGCATCCGATTCTTCCGGTTCCATCCCGACTTCCAGCTGTCCGAACTCATCGATGTCTTCGGCTTCGTCTTTCGGCAGGTACTGGACATTGTACTGCGATGCACGGACAGGCAGGGTGATGATGTAATGCATCCGGCGGTCGTCGGTCAATGTAACCTCCACGTCGCCGTACAGACGTTTTGCCAGCAGACGGCATACACTCAGTCCCATGCCGCCTTCGGTCAGAACCAGATCCATGTTGCCCATCTGCACATCGCAATTGGTGCACGACACACAGAACTGGACGTGATCGCTATCGGTCAACGAGTAGTTGATAGACAGATAACCGGTGCTGGTGTTCCGCAACTGGCAGTTGACTACGTTCTCGAGCAAGAGGTCAAGCAATTTGACGTCCGCCTCAATAGTCACGTTGTCATACAGGTTCGAGAAATAAACCTTGCTCTTGCCCTGCACCTTGAGCGAATAGACCTGCTGCAGTTCGGCCAGATGCTCCCAAAGGGAAATACGCTGGATCTTCTGTCCGGTATCTTCGTACAGGGAACCTACCATCTGGCGCACCCGGTCCGACAGCTCCATCAGATGCATGCCCTGCTCCTTCATCAGATTGATCTGCATCAGGTAGGCCTCGCGGCTCTGTGTTCCGCCGCCCGAAATGATCTCGTCGGCATGACCGGCCAGCGTAGCCAGGAAACCGTTCATCTCCTGAATAACACCCAGACAGTATTCTGTTTGCTGCTGCTGTTCGCGCAGCATCCGTTTTTTCTTGTCGAACAACTGCTTCTGTATCCGTACACGACGGTCGATATTGATGGCAACTCCCCGCAAGTAGGTCGGCTTGCCTTCCGGACTCCGGCTCACGATCATGCCCCGGAAGCCGTACCACTCGTAGTTGTTGCTGCTCTTTCCGTCCGGCTGCAGCTCGGCAGCCACGTTCAGTCGCAAATCGACCTCAAACATCTTGTCGGTCCGATACAGCGGGGAGTTCTTGCGGACAAAAATCTTATCGACATCGTCGGGATGAACCCTTTCGAGCATCGTCGACAACTTGATGTTCTTTTCCTTGTCATCAAGCCAGAGGCCATTCAACGAAGGTATCCCGAAGCGTACTCTGTGCTCCGGGATATACCATTCCCAAACATAAGTCTGACACTCGTTCAGGAAGGGCTCAAACTCATTGCTTGCCTTTATTTTGCTCATTTATAAGAATGCCAAGAATCAAAGAACCGGCGGATTACGCACTGACGCACCCCCGATTCCTTAATTCCTGGCTCAAAATATCAATCAGTTTACGCGGAACTTGTCGATACCCTCCTTCAGGAAACCAACCGACTGTCTGGCAGCGGCAATTCCTGCATTGGCATTAGCCTCGGCGGTCTGAGCGCCACTCTTCTTAGGAGTAAAGAACACGCGGGTTCCGAACTTCTCAACGAACTCGTCGGCAGCTGCAGGCTTAACGTCGGCAATGTACTTGAAGTCAGGACGCTCCTCCATCAGCTTCATAACACCGGCCTCGTCAATCACCTCCTTACGGGCGGTATTGATCAGGGTAGCGTTCTTCGGCATGGTCTTCAACAGATCGTAGTTGATGGAACCGATGGTCTCCTTGGTTGCCGGGCAGTGCAAGGAAACATACTGGCAGGTGCTGTAGAGTTCAGGAATAGAAGCAACAGCCTTTACGCCGCCTGCCTCGATCTGCTCCTTGGTGAGGAAAGGATCGTAGGCATAAACCTCCATGCCGAAGCCCTGAGCCACACGGGCCACGTTGCGGGCCACATTACCGAAGGCGTGCAAGCCGAGGGTCTTGCCCTTCAGCTCCGTTCCGGCTGCACCGCTGAACTGGTTGCGGCACTGGAACAGCAGCATACCGAATACCAGTTCGGCAACGGCATTGGCGTTCTGACCGGGAGTGTTCATAGCCACTACGTTGTGTGCTGTAGCAGCAGCCAGGTCGATGTTATCGTAACCGGCACCGGCACGAACCACCAGCTTCAGGTTCTTTGCAGCATCGAGCACCTCGGCATCGACAACGTCCGAACGGATAATGATGCCGTCAACATCGGCAACAGCCTCCAGAAGCT
>JAGBQS010000319.1 GCA_017632695.1 Bacteroidales bacterium | reverse complement strand
CTACGGCCATCGGGGGTGAGCACGCTTTCGGGATGGACCTGAATACCGCGACTGTCATACTCCCTGTGTCGCAGCGCCATCACCTGTCCCTCGTTGCTGAGAGCTGTGATTTCGAGACATTCAGGCAGACTGTCGGCATCCACTACCCACGAGTGGTATCGCCCGACAAGCAAATCGGCATGCAAGCCCTTGAAGATATAGTCCGCCTCGCGGACATCGCTACCCGGAACGGGCAGTGCCACCACATGAACAGGTGTCTGTACACCATGAAAAACCTCACTCAGGTTAACCAGCGTTCCGCCGAACACCTCGCCGATGGCCTGTTCGCCCAGACAAATTCCCAAAATGGGCTTCTGCCCGGCATAAGTTCGGATCACATCGGTCAGCAGTCCGGCCTCCGACGGGATGCCGGGACCCGGGCTGAGCATAATCTTATCGAAGCCCTCCAGCTCCTTCAGTTCGAACCGGTCGTTGCGGAAAACCGTGATATCGGCACCGAGCTCCTTTACCAGATGCACCAGATTGTAGGTAAAAGAGTCGTAATTATCAATCATTGCAATCTTCATCGTCTTCTTCGTTTTGCAGGTTCCACACTCCCATTACATATCTTCGGCCAGCAGGATGGCCTTACGTAAGGCACCCAGTTTGTTATTCACCTCCTGCAGCTCGTAATTCTCGTCGCTCTTGGCCACGATGCCGCCGCCTGCCTGGAACCAGAGTTCCTGGTTGCGCGACACAAACGTACGGATGGTGATAGCCTGATCCAACGCACCGCTGAAGGCAATGTTGCCCACACAGCCGCCATAGGCTCCGCGATTGTGCGGCTCGTACTCGCTGATAAGCTGCATAGCCCTTACCTTCGGAGCACCGCTCAGCGTTCCAGCCGGGAAGGTGTCGATAAACGTCTTGACCGGATCGGCCTGTGCATTCAGCGTACCGCTCACGCGGCTAACCAGATGAATGACGTGGCTGTAATACTGCAGTTCCTTGTAGAAGTCCACTTTCACACCGAAACAGTTTCGGCTCAGGTCGTTGCGGGCCAGATCCACCAGCATCACGTGCTCGGCATTCTCCTTGGGGTCGTTGCGCAGGTAATTGGCATTCTTCTTATCCTGTACGGCATCGCCTGTGCGTCTGGTAGTTCCGGCAATCGGGTCGATATAGGCTTTCAGCTTACCGTCGGCCTCGCGCTCAATGCGGCAATGGGTTTCCGGGCTCGATCCGAAGATACGGAATCCGCCAAAGTCCATATAGAACAGGTACGGCGAAGGATTGATGCTGCGCAGGGCTCGGTAAAGCTTGAAGTCATCACCCTCGTAACGCTGTACAAACCGGCGCGACAGCACAATCTGGAACACATCACCACGCTTGCAGTGGGCAATACCCTTGCGGATGTTCGCTTTATGCTCCTCGTCGGTAAGCGGGCTGGTCACCTCGCCTACCGGATGGAACGGGAAGGTTGCCACCGTCGGACGGTTCAAGGCTTTTTCCAGACGGTCGATGCCACTCTCGCCTGCATTCTGTTCTGCCTCCGATACCAGTTCGTAGAAGGTCAGCCGGTTGTTGAAATGATCGAACTCCAATACATATTTAAATAAGGTATAGAGCATATCGGGCGCATCGTTTTTAGCCTGCGTCTCGTCCTTTACGGCAATCTGCTCGAAATATCTTACTGCATTGAACGATGTGAAACCCCATAATGCAATCGTATCGGCATACTGCGGGTCGATTTCAAAGCTCTGCATGAAGCGGTTGATGATGGCATCGCTCTTGTACGACTGGTTGATTTCATGCTCGAAGACCTCTCCGTCGGGGAACTGGCATTTGCCCGTTCCGTGCGATACCGACACCTGTGCCATAGGCTGCAAGGCAATGAACGAACGGGCGTTCTTGCCCGAATGGTAGTCGGAGCCCTCCATCAGGATGGACTGGTCGGAAAGATCGCGCAAACGCAGGTAGGCTCCAACCGGAGTCACCATATCGGCCAGCATCGACCTGGTATTGACTTTATAACTGTATTTCATCTTTGTGTTTCAAATAAGTGTCCAAATCCTTGTCTCCCCGACCCGATACGGTCAGTACCACCACATCCGAAGGCTTGAACTGCGACTGTATTCTGGGTAGCAAAGCCAACGCGTGGGCGCTCTCCAAAGCCGGAATGATGCCCTCCAGACGGGTCAGCTCGAAAGCGGCACGTAACGCCTCATCATCGTTCACGGCCAGAACCTGCGCCCTACCCGTATCGTACAGGTTGCAATGCATCGGGCCTGTTCCCGGGTAATCGAGTCCGGCACTGATTGAGTAAGGTTCGATGATCTGTCCGTCCTCGGTCTGCATCACCTTGATACGCTCGCCGTGCAGGATGCCCGTCGTACCGATCTCAATCGAAGCAGCGGTCTTGTCGGTATCAATGCCCAAACCTCCGGCTTCACCCAGCACAATATTTACTCGCTCTTCGTCCAAATAGTGATAAATGGTTCCGGCAGCGTTTGATCCGCCGCCAAGACAGGCCATCAGGAAGTCGGGATAATCGCGCCCGATCTTTTCCTGCAACTGCCACTTGATCTCTTCGCTGATAATACTCTGCAGTCGTGCCACCATATCCGGATAAGGATGCGGACCCACTGTCGAACCTATAATATAAAAGGTATCGGACGGATGGCAGCACCAGTCTCGAATAGCTTCGTTGGTAGCATCCTTCAAGGTCTTATTGCCGCTCTCGACAGGAAAGACTTCGGCTCCCAGCATCTTCATTCGCTCCACGTTCACGTGCTGGCGCTGCACATCGAGCGCACCCATATACACACGGCAAGGCATATTCATCAGGGCGCAGACTGTTGCTGTGGCCACACCGTGCTGCCCGGCTCCCGTTTCGGCAACAATGCGAGTCTTGCCCATCTTCTTGGCAATCAGAATCTGACCGATGGCGTTATTGATTTTATGCGCACCCGTGTGATTCAGATCCTCGCGCTTCAGGTAAAGCTGGCAGCCGTACTTCTCGCTCATTCGCTTGGCAAAGTAAAGAGGAGAAGGACGTCCGACGTAATCTTTCAGCAATGCCCTGTATTCATCCTGAAACTCCTGACTCTCAATAATGGGCAGGTAGGCTTTTTTCAGGTCCTCGACTGTCTTATACAGTATCTCGGGGATGTATGCACCTCCGAACTTGCCGTAAAAGCCGTTTTCATCTACATTGTACGATTTCATATATTATTTAGGTTTGTTGTTTCATAAAAAAGGCTCGCAAGACGTCGTGTCTCACAAGCCCTTTATCTTTTTGTCTGCATACAGGGTTGCAACCCACAACGTTGAAGTTATGAGTACTGCCACCACCAATATGCACGACTGTTCATCATCTGTCCGATTATTTAAGTTTTGACGGCGCAAAGGTACATATAATTTTGAATTATCCAAGAAAAAAGGAAAAAAATTTCATCAAAAACTGCAAAAAACTTAAATTTTACCCCAAAATTGAGCAAAAATCAGCAAAAATGAGTATCTTTGCAGCACTAAATCGCAAAAATCAAGGTTTATCCAAAGCAAAATGTATAGCATTCGTATTATTTTGAATACAATTAGACAAAAAGAAAGCAACCTATACAGTTTTCTATTGCCGACAAGTATATTTACTATCTTTTTGTCAACATTTTTTCTTGTTTCATGCCATCAGCGCACTCCCGACGAGCCGTTGGCCGTAACTGAAGCGGCAACACGTCATGCCTCCCTTCTGGAAATGCAGGATTTGCCCGATCAGCTTGTTCTCTGCCGCATTCACAACCCCTGGCAACCCCGACAGCTGGCCATTCAATACCTGCTGACCCCCGTTGCCGATACCCTCTTGCTTACTGAAGACAGGCTCGACAATCTGGAACGCCAATACGGTCCGCTTCAGGTTTTGGTTACTCCCTTGCAGCAACAAACCGTTACGGCGGCCTGTCACGCCCATCTGCTCGAAGTCCTGGAGGCCGACAGTACCATCGGCGTGCTTTGCGATGCCGATTATATTTGCTCACGCAACCTGCAACAGGCACTCTACGACGGCCGGATTCTGGATGGTGGTCTGGCTACAGCTCCCAACGCTGAAGTGATCAAGGCAGCAAACAGTCAGGCCATCTGGATTTCACCCTACGAAGGCAGCTCGCAGGCTGTCATGCAGGCAGTCCTACCCGATCTGCCTGTCATTTATTGTGCCGACTATATGGAAAGTACGCCTCTCGGACGAGCAGAATGGATGCGTTTCTACGGTCGTCTGATAGGCAAGACATCCGAAGCCGATTCGCTTTTCCAAATGGTCGAAAACTGCTACAACACTCTTTCGGCCGAAGCCGACACCTTACCGCATCCCACCCTACTTGCAGAATCGCCCTATGGTGCCACCTGGTATGTTCCCGGTGGACGCAGTACCATGAGCTGGCTGTATCAGGATGCCGGCTTCCGTTATCCTTGGTCCGAAGATGTTCACGGCGGTTCGCTGGCTCTTTCGCCCGAAGCCGTATTTGCCAAAGCACAAAATGCCGATGTGTGGGTTATCAAGTATTTCTCGCCCGACAATGACTGGTCCCTTCAGGATTTCATCGGCCAAAATCCGCTTTTCCGGCAGTTTGAGGCTGCTCAGCAAGGCAAGGTATTCGGCTGCAACACGGCAATAAACGACTATTTCGAGTCCACTCCATTCCGACCGGACCTGCTTTTGCTCGAGATGAAGCACATCCGTAATCAGGAATACGATTCGCTGCGTTATTTCCATCAGCTAAAGTAGCAGATAAAAGCAAAATGCTCCCTAAAAGGATGTAAAATTTGAAAGATAATATCTTTTTTTGACCTATTTCTTAAAAAAAAGAACAAAGCGTGGCGAAAATACCTATATATTTATTATCTTTGCATCGTTTTTTAGTATCCGTTTCGAGAAGAACAAATAACACTGACATCGTAAATTAACCTGAACTTAATCCCTAAACCGACTTTCTTTGGGAATATGAGAAAGATACTTACACTAATTGGCGTAGTTTATGCCTTCTGCTCGTTTGCAACAGAACGCGAAACCATTTGGCCTAAAGGCAAAATGCCCGATTTCCAGGAACATCAGATTGCTGCAATGACCGACGAAACAGGTCGCAAGGACTTCAAGCCCAAGAAACATCAGACCGCCTATCTGGAGTGGTTCGACGCTCCTGCCGAAGAACTGCGGAACGGAACCTGCATGATTCTGATCAGCGGCGGCTCGTACATGAACTGCTGCGACGTCGGGCTCATCCGTAAGTGGCGCGAACAGCTGACTGCTGTTGGCGTACAGTGCGTCAACTTTGTTTACCGCACACCGCGACCCGTAGGTCTGCCCATTTATCAGTCAGCCTGGGAAGACGGACAGCGCGCCGTCCGTATGGTACGCAGCGAAGCCAAAAAACGCGGCTTCGACCCGGAAAAGATCGGGGTCGTATCCATGTCTGCCGGTTCACATCTGGCTTTGCTGCTGGCAACCAGCTCGCAGACCCCTGCCTACACGCCCGTCGATAAATTAGATACCGTTCCCTGTCACATCAATCTTGCTATCGTGAACGCTCCGGCGTACGTAACCACTGCCGGCGAGAACGGCGGTCCCGATGTACGTCAGGGATATGGCGTTGATGTCCGATTAAGCGACGTCTTCAAGTTCGACGAGAAAACCTGTCCCATCAGCTTGCATCACGGCGGCAACGACGTCTATTCGCCCAACGGTTCTACACTCATTTATCGGCAGTATCGCCGGATGAACGTTCCCGCCGAACTGCATCTGTACCCGGGTAAGGGACACGGAGCCTATGGCTTTGAGCGCGGCATCGAGTTTATGCGCCAAATCGGATTCCTGGGTGAACTGCAGCCGGAAGTGGATCTGATGGAACGTTTTACTAGCGATTCGCTGCGCGGACAATACTTCAAGCAGGACGTTTGGCCGGAAGGTAAAACGCCCGACTTCGACTCCGTACACTGCACTCCTTATCTGGAGTGGCACTTCCCCAAGGAACTGAAGACCCGCGCCATCCAGATCATCTATTCGGGCGGCGCCTATAACGGCAACAAACCCGATGCCTTCGAGGTAG
>JAGBQS010000318.1 GCA_017632695.1 Bacteroidales bacterium | reverse complement strand
GGCTGCGTTTCTCGCACGTCGACTTCACCCCCGGCATTGTGGAAGGCGAGCGGGACGAAGTTACCGGACGGTTGGAGTACGCCGACGGAGCATCGGCCAAAAGCTACCACAGCCAGCTTCCATTCCAGCGCGTACTGCACACCAAAGCGGTGAGCGACAATGCCTGGCGTCTGGGCGAAGGCCAGCTGAAAGCCATTATCGGCTACCAGCGGAACTACCGGCGCGAGTTTGAGGACAGCAAGAGTGAGGCCGAACTGGCACTGAAGCTGCACACCCTGAACTACGATATCAGATACCAGACACCGGCTGCCGGCTGGAAGCTGGCTACCGGCCTGAACGGCATGTATCAGGAGAATGTGAACGAAGGCGAAGAATTCCTGATTCCCGACTACCGGCTTCTGGATGTCGGCCTCTTTGCCACAGCCGGCAGGCAATGGAACCGGTGGCACCTGTCGGGAGGCATCCGGGCCGACAGGCGTTTCCTCACCTCCGACGAACTGACGGAGGAAGACGGCACCCTGCGTTTCACTGCTTTCGACAAGCAGTTTACGGGCATTACAGGCAGCCTGGGAGCCGTCTGGAACCTGACCGAATCCGCTAACCTGCGTCGCAATTGGGCCCGGGGCTTCCGTGCTCCCACCATCAGCGAACTGGCCTCGAACGGCGTTCACGAAGGCAGCATCCAGTACGAAATAGGAAACCGGAACCTGAAGTCGGAATACAGCCGGCAGATTGATCTGGGCTTCGACTATACCGCCAGACAGATCAGCATTCAGGCGGCACTCTTCGTCAACAGCATCGACAACTATATCTTCCTGAGCAAAGTGGCCGGGGTGCTGACCGACGGCTACCAGACCTATCAGTATGCACAGGGCGATGCCCGTCTGCTGGGCGGCGAAATCACCTTAGACGTTCACCCAATCAAAGCCCTGCATGTCTCGAACAGCCTGAGCTGGGTTGAGAGCCGGCAGCTGCACCGGCACGATGCAGGCAAATACCTGCCCATGATTCCGGCTCCCCGATGGGACCTGAACCTGCACTATAACTTCAGGGATTTTGCACACGGACATTGCCGGCGTCCGTTTGCGGGCATCAGTATGGAATACAACTTCCGTCAGGATCATTATTATGGCGTGGACGATACCGAGACAGCCACACCCGATTACGGCATTGTCAGCCTTTCGTGCGGCATGGATGTTCATCTGTGGGGTCACAACTGTCTGGAGCTGACGCTGGCGTGCCAGAACCTCTTCGACAAGGTTTACCAGCCGCACACCAGCCGTCTGAAGTACGCCGACGTGAATGCGGTTACCGGCCGACAGGGCGTTTCGGCTCCCGGCCGGAACATCTGCCTGAAGGTTAATTTCCCGATAGAATTCTGATTGATTCCAGAATAATAAAAAACACCCGGGCAATAACAATTACCCGGGTAATAACAATCACGGTACAGGGCCGCAGGACGATTACTCTTCGTCTTGCGGCTCTTCCTGTATCTCGCCGCTCTGCACCTTCTTTTTATACTGCGAAGGCGGAACGCCGAACTGCTTGCGGAAACACTTTGAGAAGTAGAGGGCATCGTTGAAGCCGACGTGATACGAGATTTCGGAAACGTTCAGATCGTCGGCCGACGACAGCAGGAGCTCTGCGGCACGTTTCAGACGGAACACGCGCAGATACTCCACCGGCGCATAGCCCAGCACGCCTCTCAGCTTATTATAGAATACCGTTCTGGACATACCCATCTCCGTTGCAAACGACTCGACGTTGAAGTCGGCCTCGTCCAGATGTTCCTCGAGCACCTTGTTCAGCTGGTCCACGAACTGCTTGTCGCGCGAATTGATGCAGACAGCCGTCTGCTTCACGCCCGGTTCGGTTGCATATTTCTGGCGCAGGCGCTGACGCTGTTCAATCAGGCGTACGATGCGTGCCAGCAGGAACCTGAAGCTGAACGGCTTCGAGATGTAGGCATCGGCACCCGACTCGATACCCTCCACCTGTTTCTCGGCCGAACCCAGAGCCGTAAGCAGGATAATCGGGATGTGGCAGGTCTGGAAATCCTTGCGCAGCTGCCGGGTCACCTCGAATCCGTCCATGCCGGGCATCATCACATCGCACACAATCAGATCGGGCATCAGTTCGCGGGCACGCTCCAGGCCCGACGTTCCGTCCTCGGCCACAAAGACCTCAAAGTAGGCACACAGTTCCTCCTTCAGCAGATTGCGGATATCGGTATCATCCTCAATGATCAGGATCTTCTGGTCGTTCAGCGGCTCCGACATCCGTATCTCGGGCATATTCGGATTTTCGGGCTGCAGGACACTGCTCAGCGGCTGCGGCTCGGGCTGTTCGGCTGCCACATCCGGCTCGGCATTCTCGGGCACTACAAAATCCTCGCCCGCATACAGGTTGGTATCCAGCGGCAGCGTAACCGTAAAGATCGAGCCGCCTTCAGGGTTCTCGCTAAACTCCAGCGTACCGCGATGCTTGATGACAAGCTGCCGGCTCAGATGCAGACCGATGCCGATGCTGTCACTGTGCTGGTTGGTGTGCATATAGGGCGTAAAGAGTTCCTGCTGCTTGTCTTTGGGCACTCCCACTCCGGTATCGGTAACGCGGAACACGAACTTCCGGGTACGCTCGTCGATGTTTACCTCCACATCCACCTTACCGCCCGACAGGGTATATTTGAAGGCGTTCGAGATGATGTTGTAGGTAACCTTATCCAGGTGTCCGTGGTCGAAGAACATCCGGTACGACGGATGGCTGAAATGCAGCCGGTAGGTGATTCCCTTCTGTTCGGCCATGATGAAGAACGACGAGGCGATGTCGCGCACAAAGGCAATCACGTCGCTTTCCGATAGCGAGAGCGTCAGCTTGTTGCTTTGCAGCTTGCGGAACTCCATGATCTGGTTGGCCAGACGGCGCATACGGCGCACACCGGTCTTCATGGTCAGCAGCGGGCTGCGGGCTTCGGCCGGGATTCCCGCGCAGGACGACAGC
>JAGBQS010000029.1 GCA_017632695.1 Bacteroidales bacterium | reverse complement strand
CTTACCGTCCACGAGGACTTCCTGGAACGAGCCGTCGTCATTCAGCGGAATCGCTGCATGATAGAGCAGGCAGTTGTTGCGAACCAGATACAGCGAGCCATGCTGGTACAGACAGCGCAGATGCTTCTGGAGCTTCTCAGAGCGGCGGAACGAATGAACCAGCTGGTTCATGAGATCTTCCTCACCAGGACACAAAGCATAGGGATCGGGCTGGTTGAGCGAAGGCAGATTCTTATCGGTCAGTTCGTATTCCTTTCCGTCGATTGTAATGGTTCCCTTTTCCTTATTAATCAGGTGCAGGAAAAGACGGTCGTCCATTTTCCATTCAGGATGTTTGCGGATAAGCTGTCCCTGCAGTTTGAACTCCATGATAGAGATACACTTGTGCATCTTTGCCATGAGTTGTGCGCTGCGTTTCAGACGGGGATTGTTTTCGAAGTCCTTGGTCTGCCACATCGTACAGGGATCGTTGCCGTACACATCGATAGCCAAAGTAGCCAGCGGAAGCAGATTGATGCCGTAGCCTTCCTCGAGGGTCTCGACGTTGGCATAACGGATGGAGATACGCAAGACGGATGCAATGAGGGCTTTGTTGCCGGCTGCTGCACCCATCCATTCGATGTCGTGATTGCCCCACTGGATATCGAAGTCGTGGTACGATGAAAGCGTTTCCATAATGCGATAGGCACCCGGTCCGCGGTCGAAGATGTCGCCTACAATATGCAGCGTATCGATGACCAGCCGCTGGATGAGGTTGCAGATTGCAATCAGGAAAGCATCGGCACGATCGATGCTGATAATGGTTTCGACGATGGCGTTGTAGTAATCCTCCTTGTCTTCGCGTTCGATCTCGATGTTACTCTCGTGCATCAGCTCCTCAATGACATAGGCAAACTCGTTGGGAAGCTGCTTGCGAACTTTTGAGCGGGTATATTTTGAAGAGACGGCACGGGCTACGACGATAGTCTGATGCAGCTTGTCGCTGTACCAGTCATGGAGTTCTTCGGTTTGCTGATGGATGAGGTTCAGTTTTTCTTCCGGATAATAGATCAGCGTGCAGAGTTCCGTTTTCTGTTCCTCGGTCAATGAATCACCGAATGACTCGTCAACTTTACGCCGTACAACACCGGAGGCGTTTTTCAACACATGCTGAAAGGCGTTCGATTCGCCGTGCAGGTCGCTCAGGAAGTGTTCTGTGCCTTTAGGAAGACTCAGAATGGCTTCGAGGTTGATGATTTCGCTGGCAGCCGAAGTGATGGTCGGAAATTTCTCGGCCAGGAGCTTCAGATATCGGATGTCGGATTTGGTTTCTTCAAAAGTGGTCATCAAAAAAGGGGACAAAATGATTAAAGATATATTCTCTTTCGGACGAAAGACATATTGCCGCTGCAAAAATAGTCTATTTCGGATAAAAAAGCAAATTTTTGAGCCAAAAAGGCAGAAAATTAGTGTATTGAAGTCTGTTTAGTTGCCATTTGAGCCTGCTGGCGACTCAAGAATCAGTTTTTCAATTACCAGCGCAACACCATCATCGTTGTTGGAGGCGGTAACCAGATCGGCGCTTTGCTTGACTGATTCGTCGGCATTGTCCATTGCAACACCTAAACCTGCAAGTCGGATCATAGAGATGTCGTTGTGCCCGTCGCCAAAGGCTATGACGCTTTCCAAAGGAATATCAAGCATTCCGAAAAGCTGACGCAGGGCGTTGGCCTTATCGATTCCCAAAGGGGCACATTCCAGAAAAAAAGGAGTCGAGCAGCAGATATTCATGCGGCCTTCCATCTGTTTGGCCAGTTTGGTTTCGAAGGCCTCCATCCGTTCCGGATCTCCCACAATCAGGCATTTGTAAATGGGGTAGTGGATATCGTTAACAAAGTCCGGACACCAGACAATCGGCATCCGGTTGGTTTGGCTGGCTTTTTGGATGTAGGGGTTACTCTGACTGGTCGATTCGATAGTTTCGGTCTGATAGGTCAGAATCTCGAATCCGTTACTGACAGCCGCTTCGTACAGTTCGGGAACAAAATCGGACGACAGTTCCTGACTATACATCTGGTGTCCGTCGCTACAGCGGATAATCTGTCCGCCGTTAAAAGCCAGAATATAGCCGTTGCCTTCATTTAAATGCAGTTCATCGGCCAGATACCGGATGCCGTGAGGCGGACGTCCGGAAGCCAGTACGACAATGACACCGCGTTGCTGTGCCTCCATAAGTGCCCGATAGGTACGCGGCGTGATTATCTTCTCGTCGTTGGTCAGCGTTCCGTCCAAGTCAAGAACAATAGCTTTGTAGGTCATGAGTTAATAACTTGAGGGTTAAATTCCGAGTACTCCATACAGCAACATGCCGAGGATTCCGCAGCCTACTGTGGTATAGATGATATTCAGTTTCCGAAGGTACATGCCTGTTAATACAAAGGCGAAGATCAGGATGCTGATGGAGAACTGATACGGATTCTGGAGCGGTGTGCCGAAATTCTCAGTATTCATGAGCGACAGGGCAGCCGAAGCCAACAGACCGATGATGGCGGGTCGCAGGAATCGGAAAATGCTTTGTGTAATCAGATGATCCTTGTAATGCAACAGCAGCTTGGAAACCATAATCATGACGATGAAGGGCAGCCAGAGAACACTGACCGAAGCCAGAACACTCCCTATTATGCCCATCCACCAGGGGTATCCGTCGTTTACAACCGCCGTATATCCGGTATAAGTGGCACAATTGATGCCTATCGGTCCGGGTGTGCTCTGCGAGATGGCAACGATATCGGTGAATTCCGATTCGGTCATCCAGCCTTCTTTCTGAACCACTTCCTGCTGAATAAAGGACAGCATGGCATATCCTCCTCCGAAGTTGAAGAGTCCGATGTATGAGAATACCAGAAACAGTTTGATGAATATCATAATTATATCAGGAGGCTAAGCGTTTGATGTCTCTTTGCCCTTTACTCTCTACCCTTTACACTTTATTCTCTACTCTTTCCCCTGTTCAGGATCCATCCGTATCAGAAACCACCCAATCCGGCAATCAGAATAATCCAGGCAGGCGAAACGCCAAGCAGCCAGATGAGCAGCGTAGAGGAAATGGGTATCCAGCAGTTGCTCCAGGTTACTTTAGCCGATTTTGCCATACTGAAAATGGGTATTGCCAACAAGGCTACTACAGCAGGCCGGACGCCCATAAAGAAGACTTCGACCCAAGGATTGTCCTTAAACTGGGAGAATACGATTGCAATAGCCAATATGATAACGATGCTTGGGGCAACCACTCCCAAAGCCGCAACGATTCCGGACTTTACTCGTCGAAGCTTGTAGCCGATATGACTTGCCATATCGACTGCAAAGATGCCGGGAGTAGCCTGCGAAACGGCATAAACATCCAGAAACT
>JAGBQS010000317.1 GCA_017632695.1 Bacteroidales bacterium | reverse complement strand
GGACATGGTCTTCGTAACCTGCGGTATGGGCGGCGGTACCGGTACCGGTGCGGCTCCCGAGGTAGCGCAGATCGCGAAGGAGATGGGCGTGCTGACGGTCGGTATCGTGACCAAGCCGTTCCGTTTCGAGGCGAAGCAGCGTATGGCGAATGCCCTTTCGGGTATCGAGCGTCTGCGCCAGTCCGTTGACACCTTGATCGTTATTCCGAACGACAGACTTCTGGAGATCGTTGACCGTCGTACGACGATGCCGGAGGCACTCCGCAAGGCAGACGAGGTTCTGCAGCAGGGTGTCCAGGGTATCACCGACCTCATCAACGCTCCGGCTTTGATCAACCTCGACTTCGCGGATGTCGAGACCGTTATGAAGGACAAGGGCGTTGCCCACAACGGTATCGGCTACGGCTCCGGCGACGACAAGTGCATGGAGGCCGTGAAGCAGGCTACGACGTCCCCGCTTCTCGAGACGAACATCGAGGGCGCAAGCCATGTGATCCTTCACATCGCAGGTGCCGTCAGCCTCATCGAGGTGAACGAGGCAGCTACCTACGTACAGGAGCTCGCAGGCGAGGAGGCCAACATCATCTTCGGTGCGATCTACGACGAGTCCTCGCCGGATCAGTGCCGCATCACGGTTATCGCCACCGGCCTTGAGGAGCATCCGAGTTCCCTCTCGCAGAGTTCGGCGAACCGCCAGAACTACTCACAGAAGAAGGCGACGCAGCCCGGCGTTTACACCGGCCTCGGATATACGAACCGCGGAACCGCTGCGACTCCCGCACCGGCACAGAGCGCTCCCGTAGCTCCGGCAGTTCAGCCCGCTACGCAGGTGAGACCGAACTACGCGACTCCCGCACCGGCACCGGTTGCTGAGCAGCCCACCTATGCTGCACCGACCTACAACAAGCCGGCTTCGACGGAGAATGCCGCCGGCGGAATTAAGATCCCGGATTTCCTGCAGAAGAACCGCAAGTGATCCGATTTCGGGCATTATATGTGAATAATGCCGAGAAAACCACTTAATTTGTATCAATAATGCACAAAAACGAAGCTTTTTATTGTGCATTTTGATAATAGTAAAATTGTAACGATTTTGTTACAATACCTGTAGTTGTGAATTCACATTAAGGAGGTAACTTTTCATGAAAAAGTTATTGGCAACTGTACTCGCTGTTGTTCTTGCTATGACCATGATCCTCGGCACCGCGCTTGCCGATGAGCAGGAGATCGCTACGAGCAACTCAACCATCACGGATGCAATCAATGCCGCTCCCGAGGGTGCCACTCTTGTTGTTACTGTTAAGTACACCGAGCAGAACGGTTCCTGCGGTGGTGCTGGTTGGGGTATCGGTGGTATCTGCACGGACGGTACCTGGACTGTAGACGGCGCTTTCGAGTCCAAGAACCCTGAGGAGCCTGAGATCGATCAGGTTCTCACCTTTGAGTTCAACGTAGACGACATCAAGAAGGCAGCTTCCGGCGACATCAACCTTAACTACTACAATGGTTACGATGTTCAGAAGGCAGTTCTTAAGACTGCAGCTGCTGCTGACGGCGGCGACGGCAAGGCTGACGGTAAGGACGATGGCAAGGCTGACGACGGTAAGGGCGGCGACGCTCCCAAGACGGCTGATACCATGACCGTAGTTCTTTTTGCAGGCGTTGCAATCCTTGCACTTGGTGCAGTGGTTGTTACCAAGAAGGCTCGTGCTTAATCGCATAGCTTTTTAAGCAAAAACACTGAAACGAGAAGAACGCTTCCGGGAAATCGGAAGCGTTCTTTTTCTTGCCATTTATGAAGTCGCGTGGTATTATAACTCTGAATCGGGTTTTCATCGGGAGGCAAGAATGTTCCTGTTGTTTCTGGTCATATGGATTATCTTAAACGGTCGTTTTACCTGGGAAGTTCTGGGGATCGGCTTAGTTCTCTGTGTGCCTCTCGGAGTGTTTTTTGCCCGGTTTATGGATTATTCGATCCGGAAGGAATTCCGGATGCTCTCTAAATTATCCTGGGCAGTCCGCTATGTCATCATTCTGCTCCGGGAGATCATCAAGGCCAATTTTCAGGTTCTCAGCCTGATCCTCTCGTCGAAATACGAGCCCGAACCGGTGCTGATGTCGTTCCGTACGGACATCAAGAAGACCAGTTCGCGTGTTATCCTGGCCAATTCCATCACGCTGACACCCGGCACGATCACCGTCGGCCTCTCCGAGGACGGCAGATTTCTTGTGCATGCGCTCGACCGCGAGATCGCGGAGGGTACGGAGGACAGCGTGTTTGTT
>JAGBQS010000316.1 GCA_017632695.1 Bacteroidales bacterium | reverse complement strand
GTAAGGACAAAGAAACGATTGTCCGGCTGGAGACCCAGCAGGAGGGCTATGAGGCTCAAATCGCTGCTCAGAAAGAGGACTATGAAAAACGTCTGGAGTTGCAAAAAGAGAATGCCGAAAGGCAGATCGCCGAACTGAAGCACTCATACACCGAACAGCAGCAACAGGCAAAAGAGGCCCACGAGATGCAGATTGAAGCCCTTCGGAAAATGAATGAGGAACAGGTGAAGAGCCAGTTGGAACTCATCCGGCAGCAGATGCAGGCTACTTCGGAGAAAGTGCTGAAAGAACGTCAGGAGGAACTGGGAGAAAGGAACCGTGAACAGGTATCGAAGATTATCGACCCGCTTCAGAAGAGTCTGAAGGATATGCAGGAGGCACTCGATAAGACCAAGGAACAGCAGACCGAAGCGCTGACCCGTCTGGACGAGACCATCAAGATCAATATGCAGAAAAGTCAGGCAATCGGCGAGACCGCCGACCGTCTGACACGCGCCTTGACCGGAGAGGTGAAAGTGCAGGGAAACTTCGGCGAACTGAAGCTGAAACAGTTGCTCGAAGATCTGGAACTTAAGGAAGGCGAACAGTTCGATACGCAGGAAACGCTACGGGACAAAGGCGGAAGAGGAGCCAAGGGAGACGACGGCAAGGGCCTGATACCGGATTTCATTCTACACTTCCCCAACAACCGTCATGTGGTGGTCGACTCAAAGATGTCGTTTACCGACTACGAGCGTTACATGAACGCCGAAGACGGATCGGCCGAGAAGAGCGAAGCCTTGAAAGCACACATCGAGAGTGTGCGCGCTCAGGTAAAGCGTCTGGCCAAAAAGGAATATACCCGCTATCTGCCTGACGGCTATAACCGTCTGAATTTCGCCATCATGTATGTTCCTATCGAGGGCGCTTTGAATCTGGCTCTTCTGAACGATGCTGCACTGTGGCGCGAGGCTTACGATCAGGGTGTGATGATACTGGGTCCGCAGACCATGTATATGAATCTGCGTGTCTTGGAGGTAATGTGGACGCAGGTCCGGCAGCTCAAGAACCAGCAGGCCATGATGGATGCCGCCAATACTGTCATCGACAGGGTACAGGATTTCGGTATCCGTTTCATGGATGTGGAACAGAGCATGAACGATACCATCAAAAAGATTTCCAAGCTCAAGATTACAACCGCCGACAGCGGTCCGAGCATCATTACGGCTGCCCGAAACCTGCTCAAGGCGGGAGCGATGGAAAACAAAAAGAAGAAAACTCTGGCGGAGATGGATGATACCATGTTTCTGGAGGGTGACCCCGAACAGGACGATACTCCTGCAATCACCCAATAAAAGCAATCAGGAAGTTTTCAAAATAATAACAGGTCTGCAGTTTTTTGCAGGCCTGTTTGCTTTCTGTTATTCAATTCCAAATATACGAAACTTGAATGATTTTATGTGTAACCCTTTCAGGGGTTATTCTCCCTTCATGGCTTTCAGTGCATCGTAAAGCGGCTTGGCTTCGGCTTGAGCCTCCGGAATCATGCCTTCGTAGTTTTTGAGTGCGACGCTGATGTAGTGCTGCATCTTTTCAGTATTGCCAAGTGCCTGATACAGGTGAGCACCGATGTCGGCCAGATTGAACCAGTTGTAAGCATCGAACTTGGCGCTGTTGTTCTCGATGCTCTGCTGCAACTGTTCTGCCTGCAGGAAATACTTTTCGCATTCGGCATAGTCTTCCAGGTGAAGGTAGGCTTCGGCCAGATTGTTGTAACCGCCCTGCAGATAAACGCCTATGGCTTCCGGGTTCTGTTTGTATTGCGGCTCGACAATAGCTACATACTGTAACTGAGCATCGGCTAATGCCTGCCAGTCGTTCATCAGGTAGCAGATTTGCGAAAGGTTGGTCAGGCTGTAGGTGTACGACTGGCTGCGGGTATCGTCGGACACGCGTCCCTTGTCGTTTTCGTAATGCTGACGGCTGAGGTCGACACCCTTTTGCGCTTCCGTACGGGCACGCTCTGTTTCACCGGAGTAGAAGAGAGCCAGACCGTAGCTGCTGTACATAGATGGCAGAATATATCCATAAACCTCCGGTTCTTCTTCATTCAGTTTCTCGGCAGTCGGGATAGCTTCTTTCAGCATGCTGATCATACCCTCCACATTGCCTAACCAACGGTAGCAGGTAACCAGATGATTTTCTGCTTCGAGCACGCTGGCGGCCATCCGTTCCGGTTCCGTCCGGGCAATTTCTTTCCGAATTGACAGACCTTTCTGCAACTGTTCGATGGCTTTCTCGAAGTCCTGCATCTGAAGATATGCCTCGCCCAGATAGATGTGACCGTCGGCTTGGTATTCAGGTTTGCCGGCGCAGCCTCGGATGTAAATGTTCAGATAGGTCTCGCAATCGGCCAGATTACGCTGACGCACAGCCTGCACGCCATAGGTATAAACGGCTTCCAGATTAGTCGTATCAGCGTCGGCAACGTTTTTCAGCAGTTCGTTGGCCTTACGGAAGTTTTCCCGGCCGCCAGCCAGGAAATAAGTGTTCACCTGACGGGTGATAGCCTGGAAGATGCCATCACGTTCGCTGCGTTTTTTGGCTTCGATACGCGCCAGACGTGCCTGTGCCTCATCGATCTTGGCAATTTCCTGACACTCGCGTTCGTAGAGTGCCTTGTAGTCCTTCGACTCGTATTCCCTGATGGCTTCGTCTATTTTGCCTTCTTTCACCATCCGTATCAGTTTTGCCTGACGGCTCGAAAGTTCCGAGAGGTCGATGCGGGCAAACTGATCGACGTAGTTGTCAAGGTCTTCCAGCTGTTGCTGATACTGATTCTCAAGGTC
>JAGBQS010000315.1 GCA_017632695.1 Bacteroidales bacterium | reverse complement strand
TCAAGCTGATCCAGCAGGCCCAGGTTACCTGCCTCCTTGAAATTCTCTCCGCCCGGAACCCGCTCGAAGTTCATAAATCCCAGGAAGCCTAGCCGGTAGTCGATGGACACGAACAGGATGTCGGGGTACTGTTTGGAGATGTTGGTAAGGTCGTAGAGGGGCGATGCCTGGGATTCGGCGCAGAACCCGCCACCATGAATCCACACCATGACCGGCTTCTTACTGTCAGTGCAGCTGGTATTGCAATAGATGTTCAGCACCAGGCAGTCCTCGCCGAACTCTGCCGTTCCCATCGAGTCGTTCAGAGGTCCGATGGGAACGTGGCCGGGCTTTGTAGCTTCGTACACACCGTCATCGTCTGGGGCAGGAAGTGCCTTCTTCCAACGAAGCTTCCCTACCGACTGCGTTGCGTAGGGGATGCCCTTCCAGATAATCTGTTCATCGATCTTCTTGCCGACAAAGGTACCGTTGTTACATTTAACGGCCAGCGACTTGTCGTAACTGCCGTCGATCATCGACTTGCTCTCGCAGTAACCTGCTCTTTTCTGTTCTTTTGCTGTCATGATTAGATTGCTTTAAAGATTGATTTTCATATTCTTAAACACCGTCTTTCCTTTAAAAACGGTTTCGAGCACTTTGATGTCCTGAATCTGCTCTACCGGTTTGGTCTCGATGTCGCTATCTAAAACGACTAGTTCTGCAGATTTTCCGACTTCAATAGAGCCTGTGATATCTTCCAGATGCGCTTGATATGCCGCATTGATAGTGTGTGCCTGAAGCGCCTCCCTCAGGCTGACGCACTCCACTGGCAGAGCGGCGGGAACATCCTTGAACAGCTCATATGTTGGATCCATCTTAACGTGCCTTCGGGTCATGGCGACCTGAATACCAGCGAGGCCGTAGGAGGGACTGACAAAAAAGTCCGATCCGTAGGCACACACAACGCCATTGTCGATCAATGACTTGCTCGGATAGGTCTGTCTGACAACATCCTCACCCCAGTCGGCGACCATAATCGGTTCTTCGGTCGGATTATCGTTGAACCAGGCAGGCTGATTGCTGGCAATAATATGGCTCTTGCCCATACGCACCCTGTCTTCCGGAGCGATAAATGTGTCATGCGCAATAATGTTTCGGATTTGGGGATTTGGGTACAGCTTTTGGGCTTTTTCATAACAGTCGATTACCCTGTGAATGGCATAGCTGCCCATGGCGTGCGTATGGATGTTGAAGCCTTCTTTGTTGGCCAGTGCCATGGATTCCTCCATATGCGCTTCATCCCAGAGAAGCGGTTCTCTTGTGCCGGGTTTATGATTGATTGAAGTCTCCAAATAGGGCTCGATCATGGAGAATTGACCGTCAGCAAAAAACTTTACCGTATCCACTGTGAAGAGGTCTTCGACATCAAACTTCTTGCGGTTGGCAATAGCCCTTTCAAGGTCCAACTCCCGGGTCGCGTCGTTGACATTATGGACGCCGGATACCCTGGCGGTAAACTCACCGTTTCGGGCCATATCCGTCAAGACTGGATAGGAAGCGCCCTGCTGGCAGTCGCACAACAGCGTGTATCCGTGTTCGTTGAACACATCAAAGCACTGCTTCAGGCTATCACGATGCTCCTTTGGCGAGAAGTCATAACCTGGTATGCTGTCGATGATGGGCAGATAGACGGCAGGCTCCTTGATGTAACCACTGGGGCTTCCGTCCGCTTCCCTGACGATCAGACCGTTTTGATCGTCGGTGTCCTTCGTAACACCGGCCGCTTCCAGCGCCTTCGTATTCAAAAGAACCCTGTGTCCGCAGTACGACATCAGAACAGCCGGCCTGTCGGGCACAATCTCATCCACATCATGTCGGGTGAACGGCCTCACAATGCCCTGCAGACCGCCGGAAAACCACGTTCTGTC
>JAGBQS010000028.1 GCA_017632695.1 Bacteroidales bacterium | reverse complement strand
TTTCTGGTCGCTCGAAACCGCATACAGTACTGCAAAGCTGGAAAGTGCATATCAGAACCTGCAATGGAGGCTGGAATAAGACATACGGGCACAAAAAAAGGGTAAGCTCTCCATATCGCGCCGCTACAACCTCACGCCCTTGCTACGGTCAAGTCCTGGGGGATTAGAGGGAGCATGCCGTATGGCACTTACCCGGCCGCAAAGATAGGCATTTTTTTTGATATGACAAAGAATTCAGTAAGAAATAGTGGAAAAATAGCCGATTTCGGTCGATTTTGACACGCACAACTGATATTTACAACATTCCAAACAAACAACAGGCTACAAAACGGACTACTGAACATGGCCAACAATAATTACAATAATAACAAAGGCGCCATCGCCTTGCAGCTCATCATGAGGGCAGGATTCCTGCTGGGACTCTACTTCATGCTCGAATATGTAGTGACCGTCTGGTCCACACAGTACATATTACTGTCGCTGGTGCATGTACCCATGATGCTGCTCACCGTCGTGCTCCTGTTCCTGCTGCTGCGCCCGCTCCGGATCCTGTTTGCCGAAGAAGGGCTGAGCACCCTGCGGGCGTGGACCTACGGCGTACAGCTGATGTTCTTTGCCGGACTGCTGGAAGCGCTCTTCGTGTATGTTTACAATGACTGGCTGTATCCCGACAACCTCTCGGAGATGCACCGCGCCATGATCGAACAGTACCGGCAGGCTGTGGATATGATGCAGGCAGCCAAGGCCGACCAGTCGATGCCTTCGCTGATGCAGACGCTGCATGACAGCCGCAAGGTAATCGAGGAAGCTCCCGTGCAGAAGCCCATCGAGGCTGCGATGTCGGCACTGTCGAACGATATCACCTATGCTGTGTTCTGGATGATTCCGCTCGGCTTCATCCTGCGCACCAAACCGCAACAGACGCAAAACCAATAATCAAACAACTCTACATAAATCAAAATGGATATTTCTGTTATTGTTCCGCTCTATAACGAGGCAGAATCACTGCCCGAACTGGCCGAATGGATTGACCGCGTAATGCAGGAAAACGACTTCTCGTACGAAGTGATTTTCTGCAACGACGGATCGACCGACGATTCCTGGAAAATCATCCGTCAGCTGCACGAAAAGTATCCGCAGATGCACGGTATGGCTTTCCGCACCAATCAGGGCAAGAGTCCTGCCCTGCACGTAGGTTTCGGCATGGCTCAGGGCGATGTGGTTATTACCATGGACGCCGATCTGCAGGATTCGCCGGACGAGATTCCGGACCTCTACCGCATGATTACGGAAGAGGGCTACGATCTGGTTTCCGGCTGGAAACAGAAACGCTACGACCCGCTTTCGAAGACCATTCCTACCAAGCTGTTCAACGCTACGGTGCGTAAGGCATCGGGCATTCATAACCTGCACGACTTCAACTGCGGACTGAAGGCCTATCGGAAGGAAGTGGTCAAGCATATCGAACTGTATGGCGACATGCACCGATACATTCCGTGGCTGGCCAAGAATGCCGGGTTCAAGAAGATCGGCGAGAAGGTTGTACAGCATCAGGCACGTAAATACGGTACCACCAAGTTCGGTCTGGACCGTTTTGTGAACGGCTATCTTGACCTGATGGCCCTTTGGTTCCTGAACCGTTTCGGACAGAAGCCGATGCTGATTTTCGGTCTGTGGTGCTCGCTGATATTTTTCATCGGCTTTATTTCTGTTATC
>JAGBQS010000314.1 GCA_017632695.1 Bacteroidales bacterium | reverse complement strand
TCACCATTGGGCGTATTTGTCCTGTTAATCAGTCCGAAGAATATGAAACCCTTGTAGTCAATGCCGTCAGCGGCCAGTCCCTCTACCGTCGGACGGATAATACGGTCTTCCACCTTCTTCATCCACTCCTTAGTGGCAAAAGGTACAGGCGACACACTGCCCATACCGCCCGTGTTCAAGCCCGTGTCGTGCTCGCCGATGCGCTTGTAGTCTTTGGCAACCGGCAGAATCTTATAGTGTCCGTTGCCGTCGGTCAGCACAAATACCGAGCACTCGATACCCGACATGAACTCCTCGATGACAACCGTTGCCGAAGCAGCTCCGAACATACCGCCCAGCATCTCCTTCAGCTCGCGCTTGGCTTCCTCGAGGGTTGGCAGAATGAGCACACCCTTGCCGGCAGCCAGACCGTCGGCCTTCAGGACATAAGGTGCCTGCAGCTGTTCCAGAAAACGGCAGGCCTCGTCGTACTCCGCAGCCGTAAAACTCTGATAACGGGCGGTAGGCACGTTGTGACGGGTCATGAAGCCTTTGGCAAAGTCCTTGGAGCCTTCCAGCTGGGCGGCTGCCTTCGAGGGACCGATTACCTTGGGAGCATCGGGAATCTGCTCAAAATAATCGACGATGCCGTTTACCAGCGGATCTTCGGGGCCGACAACAATCATATCAATGCCCTCCTGCTTGCAAAAATTGGCAATCTTATCGAATTCATTGACCTTGATAGCTACGTTCTGACCATAAGCCGACGTTCCGGCATTACCGGGAGCTATGAAAAGCTGGTTACACTTTGGACTTTGAAACAGTTTCCAGGCAATGGCACACTCGCGACCACCGCTTCCAAGCAGAAGGACCTTCATGATTGTATTGTTTTATTAGTGTTTATGTTTAATTACTTCTCGCGCATAAAGATATTGATCGGAGTACCCGAAAAATCCCACTTTTCGCGAATCTTATTCTCCAGATAGCGCCTGTAAGGCTCCTTGACCCACTGCGGCAGGTTGCAGAAGAAAGCAAAACTCGGCACTTGCGGCACGTTGATGTACTCCTCGTGGCTCTTGTCGGCGCTTACCGTAGTGGTGGCCTTCAGCTGGGTGACATACTTGATCTTAACGAACTTACCCTTGTTGTTAGGCGGCGGGTAGGCTCCGATCACATCGAGCATATACTCGTTCAGTTCGCTGGTCTTAACCACACGCTTGCGGTTCTCGTAAACCTTACAGGCTGTCTCGATAACACGGTAGATGCGCTGCTTGGTAACAGCCGAAGCAAAGATGATCGGGAAGTCGGTAAACGGAGCAAAACGCTGGCGGATGGCATCTTCCATACACTTGACGGACTCCTTGCTCTTATCGGCCATGATGTCCCATTTGTTGACGCAGACCACCAGACCCTTGCGGTTCTTTTCGATGAGCGAGAAGATGTTCATATCCTGCGCTTCGATACCACGGGTGGCGTCGATCATCAGGATGCAGACATCCGAATTCTCGATGGCACGGATGGAACGGAGTACGGAATAGTACTCGATATCCTCGTTCACCTTGTTCTTCTTGCGGATACCGGCAGTATCGACCAGATAGAAGGCAAAGCCGAACTTATCGTACTTGGTGTAAATGGAATCGCGCGTGGTGCCTGCAATATCGGTAACAATATGACGCTCCTCGCCCATAAAGGCATTCAGAAGCGACGACTTACCGGCATTGGGACGTCCCACAATGGCAAACTTGGGCAGATCCTCCAGATCTTCGGAATCATCCTTCCTGAAACGCGAGCAGATCTCGTCGAGCAAGTCGCCCGTACCTGATCCGTTGGCCGAAGAGATGATGAACGGATCGCCCAGTCCCAAAGAATAGAACTCGGCGGCATACACATGCTGATCGTAGTTGTCGGCCTTGTTGGCCACTACAATCACTTCCTTTTTCGATTTACGGAGAATCTTAGCCACCTTATCGTCCAGGTCGGTCACACCGTTCATGATGTCGACCAGAAACAGAATGACATCTGCTTCATCGATGGCAATTTCAACCTGTTTGTTAATCTCGTCTTCGAAGATATCCTCGGAGTTGACTACCCAACCTCCGGTATCGACAAGCGAAAACTCCCGGCCACCCCAGATAACGTGACCATACTGACGGTCGCGCGTGGTGCCCGCCACTTCGCTGACAATCGCCTTGCGCGATTCGGTCAAGCGATTGAATAGGGTCGATTTACCTACATTCGGACGACCCACAATTGCTACTAAATTTCCCATTTCGTTTTATTTATATATATTAATAATGTGTCACCAGCCTCACAGCACGCTTTCGCAAGCGCAGGGAAGAGGTATCCGGTGACGTGAATCATTTTTTTCTGTTATTCGGGATTGTAGCCGAAGCTGTTCAAATCCCGCAGGTTATTGCGCCAGTCTTTTTCGACCTTGACAAATGTCTTGAGCATAACCTGTTTGCCAAAGAAGGCCTCGATATCCTTACGGGCCAGCATACCCAGCTTTTTGAGCATGGCTCCACCCTTACCGATAAGGATGCCTTTCTGGCTGTCGCGTTCGCAATAAATAAGTGCGCTGATATCAATCAGCTTATCCGTCTCCTTGAACTGTTCCACGCGTACCTCGCAGGCATAGGGAATCTCCTTGTCGTAGAGCTGGAGAATCTTTTCGCGAATGATTTCGGTCACAAAGAAACGTGCCGGCTTATCGGTCAGCTGGTCTTTGTCGAAGTACGGCGGACATTCAGGCAGCAGATCCTTGATTTTGGATTGCAGGATATCGGTGCCGAAGTTATGCAGGGCGGAAATCGGAATGATTTCGGCTTCCGGCAGACGCTGGTGCCACTCGTCCACCTTACGGACCAGTTCTTCCTGCGATACCAGATCCATCTTGTTGAGCACTACAATCACCTTGGGTGCCATAGGACCTTTGTCCTCGCTGATGCGTACTACGGTCTGCAGAAACTGTTCGTTCTTGTCGGGAGTCTCGACGGTATCGGTCAGATAAAGCAGGATATCGGCATCCTGAGGCGCACTCTGACTGAAAGCCAGCATCGATTCGTGCAACTTGGAAACCGGCTTCAGCACACCTGGCGTATCGCTGTACACAATCTGCATATCGTCGGTATTCACAATGCCCATGATACGGTGACGGGTAGTTTGCGCCTTTGCCGTAATGATGCTCAGACGCTCGCCTACCAGAATGTTCATCAGCGTGGATTTGCCGACATTCGGATTGCCTACAATATTGACGAAACCTGCTTTATGCATAATCCTTATTACCTTATAAACTTAAAACCTCAGATCTTGCAGTCGCCCCACGACAAATATACAGAGCCCCAGGTAAAGCCTGATCCGAAGGCAGCCAGCAACAGACGGTCGCCTTTCTTGATCTTACCCTCGAGGGCAGCCTCGTGAAGTGCAATCGGAATAGATGCCGAAGAGGTATTACCTACGTGCTCAATGTTGCAGATCACTTTCTCTTCCGGAGCATTCAGGTGCTGACGGACGGCATCGATAATGCGCTTGTTGGCCTGATGCGTACAGATCCAGTCAATGTCGTCGAGTGTAAGCTGCCCCTCCTCCATCACTTCGCTCACAGCACCGGTCATGAAGTTGACGGCATTCTTGAACACATACTTGCCATCCTGGAAAATGTATTGGAGACCTTTGTCGACAGCCTCGTGACTGGGCACATTGGCTGAACCGCCGCAATAGCGGATCAGGTGCTCGTGTCCGGCACCGTCGGCATGAATCTTGGCTATCTCGACACCAAATTCCTCGCTGGGTTCAATCAACGCAGCCGTTCCTCCATCGCCGAAGAGCGTACAGGTAGTACGGTCCTTGTAATTGACAAACGAAGTACACTTCTCGGCCGAACAGATGATGATCTTTTTATAGATACCCGATTTGATGAAAGCCTGTGCCTGCTGCAGGCAGTACAGAAAACCTGTACAAGCCGACAGTATATCATAGCACATTGCCTTGCGGATGTCAACTGCATCGGCAATGACGCAAGCCGTTGAAGGCCAGGTATAGTCAGGCGATGAGGTAGCACAGATAAGCAGCTCTACCTCATCGGGTGCAGTTCCTGTCTTTTGGAGAAGGTCACGGACGGCAGGAATGGCCAACTGGCTGGAGCCTGCATGATCGTCTTTCAGAATATGACGTTCCTTGATACCTGTACGCGTGGTAATCCATTCGTCGTTGGTATCTACCATCGTGGACAGTTCCTCGTTGGTAAGAACGTAGTCAGGCAAATAATGACTCAATCCTGTAATTGCTGCTTTGATCATAATGAATGTAATTAGTAATAATAAAGGCGTGTCTTAGCGGCACGCCTTTTAATTTGGTTTACAATAGTAGCCTCAAAGGCGAACCCTGTTAACCGGGTTAGGCCTCTTTCTCGATAGCGAGTTTTCCGCGGTAGTAACCGCAATCTGGACAAACAGTGTGAGCCAGATGCCAACTGCCACAGTTAGGACATACTACGATTGCCGGAACAACGGCCTTGTCATGCGTACGACGCTTTGCGGTACGCGTGTTTGATTGTCTTCTTTTAGGATGTGCCATTTGTTTTTATTATTAATAATTAATCCTTCAAAATAAAACAGACTGGAAACCGGAGTCTGAAACTCCTGGAAAAATCAGGTTGAAAATATCCGTCAGTTTTCCGTTCCCAAACCTTTTAAAGCCTCCCAGCGCGGATCGACATCTGCCGGAGCACTTTCTTCATCTGCCATACCGGTAAAATCTTCGTCGTTGGCATCGATGGTTATATGCTCGCTCAGTTTGTCGGACATTCCGCGATTACACTGCCCGAACGGGTGTACGTGCTTGATCGGGATGGCCAGTTCGATAAACTCATAGAGAAACCAGCTTACGTTGATGAGGCCCTGTTCTTCGGGAACTACCACAACATCGTCGCCATCGTCCTTGAACTCTTTGCCGAAGCGGACAATCAGATGACTCTCAGTCTTGATGGGCTGAACCATATCTTCCAGACAACGGTCGCATGGAACAATCACCTTTCCTTCCAGTTCGAAATTCAGTTCCGACTGCTTGGCCTGCTTATCGACAGTAACCTTTACATGGATGTCGCCCTTTTGAATCTCTACATCTTCAAGCAGCGCAAAGAAACTGTTGTCAAGATGATATTCAATCACGCTCTTGCCGATATTCATCGCCTTGAGCTGGATGTTATACTGATCGAACTTGCCCATTGTATCTTAACTTCTGCTATTTTTTTGAGTTAATCGGCTGCAAAGGTACTAATAATTTTTGAATGTAGTATAAGTTTATGATAAGAAAATGCGAAATTTACTCAAAAAAATGTCATTTTGCCCTTTAAAGGTGCTTTTTTTGACTATAAAAGTGTTGATAAGTCAGGTTTTGAGGTTGTTTACCTGACTTCAAAACCTGAGGTTGTTTTTACAACTCAATCCTGAAAGTGGAACCCTGACCTACCGTACTCGATTTGACAAAGATGTGTCCGTGATGATATTCTTCGACAATGCGCTTTACCAAAGTCAGACCCAGTCCCCAACCTCTTTTCTTGGTGGTATAGCCTGCAGAGAAAATCTTTTTCCACTGATTCTTGGCAATACCCTTTCCGTTGTCTATCACTTCGAGCACCACCTTGTTTTCCTGCTTCAGCACAATGTGAATCTGTTCCTTGGGTTTATCCTGCGCATCGATGGCATTCTTGCAGAGATTTTCGATCACCCAGGCAAAAAGCGGTTCGCAAATATAGGCTTCAACCGGATTATCGGGCAAAGCGGCTGTGATGGATATGTTCTGCGAGGCCCGCTTCTGCATATATTCGGTCACATTGCGGACTACATTGCGGAGATCGGCCTTTTCGAGAATAGGCTCGGAGCCGATTTTCGAGAAACGGTCGGCAACCAGACGGAGCCGCTGCACATCCTTGTCCATCTCCTCTCCCATGTTCTGAATATCGGGCTGTTCGCTGTTACGGAGCAGTTCCACCCAGCCCATCAAAGACTGGATCGGCGTTCCCAACTGATGGGCAGTCTCCTTCGACAAACCTACCCAGACACGGTTCTGTTCGGACTGTTTGCGACTTAATACCATATAATAAAGCAACAGAAGCAGCACAATGATTGCCATCAGCTGCACATAAGGATAATAATGCAGTTGCTGCAGCAGAATGGAATCGTCGTAATACAGATACTGCTTCCAATCGTCGGCAATACAGATTTCAAAATAACTTCCTTTGGATTGGAGCAACGGAATCTGCTGCTGCAGATAAGCAATGGTATCTTCGGTTGAAAACTGTTTGCCTAACTGCTGGTAAAAAGGTATCTGGATATTCTTGAATCCAAGCATCTGTCCATCCGTTTCGGTATAGAAAACAGGAATGGTGGTATTGCTTCGGATCACTTCCCATTGCATAGACATGTCCGCATCGTCTTCGGCCAGAATCAGCTGCTGGTAGGCATTGGCCCACAAAGCCATTTTCTCTGTCTCTTCCTTTCCCAACGATTTGACCAGTTCATTGGAAAAATAAAGAAACAGACTTATCAGAATTACAGAAAGGCTTAAAAAAACCCACTGTAAAGAATGCTTGAAATGAATATTCATGAAGTAAAATTATTTCATTATTCGCAGATTGGTTTTTAAATAAAACGTAAAAACAAAAGATTTATTGTATAATGATTCCTTATTTCTTCGGACAGCCGTTTTTGCTGTCCTGCCGGAAAAAACTTACTGCCCAACCGGAAAAATATTTTTTCCCAGTAGGGCAGTAAAAACGGGTCTTAATTCAAGTTTCGGACTTATGGGTATTTATCCGTTTTTTACCAACAGATAAACCTTGTCCGAAGGACGGATTTTTTCGCTGACGGGAATAGTGAAACGTTCGCCTTTATGAACGGTTTCGACCACCTTGTAATCCACCTGGATCTCGTCGAGCCTGATTTCGATGACTCCTGTTGTAGGACCAATTATAAGAACGGTATCGCCATTATGAAGTTCTTTGGCCTCGCAAAGAAAATCGCCTATACCGATCTTGCTGAACCAGCCGACTGTCTTTGCTGCATATTCCTTGTGTTCCTGGGCTACCGATCCGTAATGGTGACTCCATTCACCCAACCGCTGACCCAGATAATATCCGTTCCAGAATCCCCGGTTGAATACCTTAGAAAGCCTGTTGTCCCATCCGGCTACCAGTTCGTCCCAGTTGTCGGGCAAAACATGCACATTGTTTTCAATAGGAGTCTGCCCGATGAGCCGGGCGGCTTCCGAATAGCATCCGACTACCGTCTTGACATATTCCGGACCGCGTGCACGACCTTCAATCTTGAATACTTCCACACCCGCATCGATCATCCTGTTCATAAAATGAATAGTCTTCAGATCTTTGGGCGACATGATATATTTGTTGTCAATCTGCAGCTGCAAGTCGTGATCCTGATCGTCGAGCAGATACTTGGGATCATCCACATAGGCATCGTACGCATGACGGCATACCTGAGCACAAGCTCCTCGGTTGGCACTCCGGTTATACTCGTGCAAGCTCATGTAACACTTGCCCGAAACCGCCATACAGAGTGCTCCGTGAGCAAACATCTCAATACGGATCAGTTCTCCCTTGGGTCCGCGGATATCCTGACGGACTATTTCCTGATGAATGGCGGCTACCTGATCCATATTCAGTTCGCGGGCCAGAACCACCACATCGGCAAACTGGGCATAGAACTTCAGGGCTTCGATGTTACTGATGTTAAGCTGTGTGGAAAGATGTACTTCGATACGGGGTTTCCGATCGGGTCTGTCCCAACCCCGGGCATAGGTCATAGCAGCCACATCGCTGGCAATGATGGCAGTAATGCCGGCTTCCGAAGCAGCATC
>JAGBQS010000027.1 GCA_017632695.1 Bacteroidales bacterium | reverse complement strand
CAAGCGGAACGGTCGTAACGATTACGGGGCAGACGGGGTCCTGGTATTCGGTGAGGACTCCGAACGGTCAGACGGGCTATATGAACAGCGCTTATCTTAGAGTTACCGGCGGTGGGGGCGGAGGCGGCGGAGGAAGTATCCCTTCCGGCACCACGGCCTATGTCACAAGCGCGAACGGCTTGAATGTGCGGTTAAGAAGCGGCCCCGGAAAAGGCTACTCCATCATTGCGGCCTATGCTCCTGGAACGATTTGCACTGTGTTAACATCCGGACTGAACTGGAGCCGGATACAGATCGGTTCCACGACGGGCTATATGATGAGCCGGTTTTTAACCACAAATCCTGCACCTCAGCCCCAACCTCAGCCCCAGCCCCAGCCCGGTCTGGAATACAAGGTTTGGGTGACCAGTGCCAACGGGAAAGGCGTGAATCTGCGCTCCGGGCCTTCGAAGGCATATCCGAGCATCGGCTTTTACAGCGTGGGAACGGAAGGCTGGATGGTGACCGCAGGACATACCTGGAGCTATATCCGGATCGGGAACCGGTACGGTTATATGATGAGCCAGTTCCTGACGACTACAGAACCGCCGGTCAATCCGGATCCTCCGATTGTCGGTGCGGCATATGTTATCAGCGCGAATGGGCGGAACGTGAATCTGAGGGCAGCTCCTACGACTGCCGGCAAGATCATTAAAGCTTTCAGGGTCGGGACCAGACTGAATATCATTACCCGGGGAAGGGACTGGTACTTTATCCAGATCGGCGGATACTACGGATATATGATGAGACCGTTTATTTATGATAACGGGAGTCCGGCGACACTGACAGATCTGTCGTTCTAAATATTACAGAAACAATACAATCTAGAAAAACGATTTCAAAAATCCCGGTACACTCTTTCCAAGTGTACCGGGATTTGATATAATAGTCAAAACGAAACGGCGAAAAGCCGCAAAACAAGAAAGGGGAACCTGAATATGAAGAAGTTGCTTGCTATTCTGTTGGCAGCAGTGATGCTCCTGGGCGTTATGTCCTTTGCCTCCGCTGAGGATGTCAAAGTCGCGATGATTACCGACTACGGTGACATTACCGACCAGAGCTTCAACCAGACCACATACGAAGCCGCGAAGGCTTTCTGTGAGGCGAACGGACTGGATTTCAAGTACTACAAACCTGCTTCCGACTCCGACACGGATCGTGTTTCTTCCATCGAGAACGCGATTGACGACGGTTACACTGTCATCATCATGCCCGGTTATGCATTCGGACCTGCAATTCAGACGGTTGCTCCCGAAAATAGCGATATTACCTTTATCGCACTGGACGTCAGCGAGGGTGACATCGGCGAACTGGCCGGCAATGTTCCTGCGAACCTCTACTGTGCAGTGTATCAGGAAGAACTGTGCGGCTACATGGCCGGCTACGCGGCTGTGAAACTGGGCTACAAGAAACTTGGTTTCCTGGGTGGCATGGCGGTTCCTGCTGTTGTGCGCAATGGTTACGGTTTTGTGCAGGGCGCTGACGCTGCTGCTGCCGAGCTTGGCTTGAGCGATGTTGAAATCAAGTATGTCTACGGCAACCAGTTCTACGGGGATGCGGACATCACAGCCTATATGGATACCTGGTATACCAACGGCACCGAGATCGTCTTCGCCTGCGGCGGCGGCATCT
>JAGBQS010000313.1 GCA_017632695.1 Bacteroidales bacterium | reverse complement strand
TTTTGTTATAGACCAGATAGCAGATAGCGGCCACCGCCATGGCATTCAGACTGGCAATGCCCCAGGGCACAAAGTTACCGACGAGCGCACCCAGAACAACACCGAGGACTGCGCCGGGATTGACGGTGACGATTGTGGGCTTGTCGGTCTCGTAGTTCTTCTTGTTCATGAAGTAGTCGAGAACCAGGATCAGGCCGATCGGGGGAAGGGTCGCGTTCAGGAAGTTGAGCCAGCCAATGAAGTTGTAGTACAGCCACATGGCAGTAGCGGTACCGATGATACCGGCGACGATTACCAAGGGACGCTTGCGAACTTTTGTGATGTTGGAAAGGCCCAAGGCACCGGTGTACAATGCGTTATCGTTGGTCGTCCAGATGTTGGCACCCAGTACGATCAGAGCGGGCACGGTCAGTCCCTGTGCGATCATGACATAGAAGATGTCATCCATTCCGGTGAATGCACCGCCTACCGCACCGAAAGCGAACATTAAAGTGTTGCCGATGAAGAAGGCGATTACGGTGGTGATCACAGCCACTTTTGTGGACTTTGCAAAACGTGTGAAGTTAGGAGTAGCGGTTCCGCCGCTGACGAAGGAGCCGATAACCAGGCCGATGCCGTTGAAAAGTGTGATGCTTCCGGAGCTCTTGGCGAAGATGGCGTTCAGTCCGCCGCCTTCCGTGGTGGCAGTCACCATGGAATAGACGCCCAGAATGGCGATCAGCGGAACGCTGACATAGCTGACGATCTCCATGCCGCGGATTCCAAAGTAGGCGGATGCGGTCATGCAGATGCCGGCTGCGATGATGAGGATCCAGGGGCTGATGTGAAGTACTTCTGCAGCGGGAATGGCAAACATGGCTACGCCGACGCCGAACCAGCCGATCTGGGTCAGGCCGATCATAGCTGAGGGCAGGTAGCTGCCGATGCTGCCGAAACTGCGCTGGGCGAGAAGGTCAAAAGAAAGGCCGCTCTTGCTGCCGACATAACCGAGCACGCCGGTATAGCATGCCAGAATCAGTCCGCCCAGTAAGATCGACCAGATGAATCCGCTCAGGTCCAGGCCATTGCCAAGCTTCGCACCTACGCTCATGCTTGCACTGAAGAAGGTGAAGCCCAGCATGATGAAGAACATGGGCCAGAACTTCTTCCTAGCGTCGCCGGGTACGCTCTCGAACGTATAGTCGTTGTCTACATGTGCTGTCTGTTTGTAATCCTTGCTCATTTGTCTGCCCTCCTTTTTTTCTGGTATCTTTCGGAGAACCGAAAAACGCGGCTCTCCGTCAAGGAAAGCCGCGTGAAATACGCATACTGATACCGCAGTATCGCTGTCCTTGGCGGCCTCACAGGACCGACCTTAAAGTACCGGGATGTATTGTAAAGGGCAATAGGTGATTTGTCAACAGTCTATCTGGCATAAAACCATGCTTTTTTGCTTTTTTTCGGTATTTGTTATTTGTGCTGCGGGAAAGCGGTCTCCCAATACAGCTGTCAATATGCAGAACCCTGCAGGCATAAACCCCAAAACTGAGCTGATGTGTATCCTTCAGTAACGAAATAAGAAAGCGTGGATCATTGTAAGCGTAATCCGTCAGACCGATGAATACAGCTTATATCAGTC
>JAGBQS010000312.1 GCA_017632695.1 Bacteroidales bacterium | reverse complement strand
TCTCCTTCAGCAGTTCCCGGAAATCCTTGGAACCGGTACGGATGTCACGCATGATGCTCAGCTTGTGCTGCACCATCGGGTGGTCAATGATATGCAAACGGCTCATAGTTCAGTAAGGTTTCTTAGGTTTGGTTCTAATGGAAGTTATTCTTCTGTTCCATACATGATCACCTTGGCCTGGTTGCCCTGCGCAAGGATATCGCGGACGGCAGCAGCCACGTCGGCGGCCGTGATGGAATCCAGCACCTGCTCGTAGTCGGTGATCTCATCGACGCCATATTTCAGGAGGACCCGGAGGGCACCGCTGAAGTAGGTGTTTTCGCGGAGGTTTTCCTGATACTTCTTGTGCATGTAATCCTTCACTTTTGCCAGGTTGGCCTCGGACGGGCCGTTCTGCACGAATTCGGCGAGCAGTTCCTCGATGCGCTTGTTCAGGCGCTCGTAGTCCTGGGGACTCGTCTGATAGACGATCTGCAGATACGACTGCGTCTCTTTCGGGTAGGCGTTGTTGAATCCGCCGGCCGTGCTCACGCCATAGGTACCACCTTCCTTTTCACGGATTTCCTCGGTGAAGATGATATCAAGTACCTGGTTGGCAATGTCGAGGGCCAGGTCATTCTTCAGATTATACTTGCCATCCGCCGTTTCCATATACAGCACCACAGCCATCGGGATCTCCATCTTCTTGCCGAAGACTTTGTCGAACTGTCCTTCGGCGAAACGCATACCGATCGACTGGGCTTTCTCAGCCTTGCCCTTGGCCGGCAGGCCGCCGATATACTGTTCCACAAGCGGCAGCATCGTAGCTTCATCGAACGCACCGGTAATGACGAAGGTAAAGTCGGCAGCGTTTGCGAAGCGCTCCTTGGCGAGCTGCATGATGCGGTCGTAGTTCACCTTGTCCACATCGTCCGATTTCATGCGCTTAGCCAGCGGATTGCCGTTATACATGGTATTGCTCAAGGTATCCTGGAAGGCCGTCATGGGCTGCGCCTCCGCATTGATCAGCTGTGCGCGGGTCTTGTTCTGCCACGACTTGAAAGCATCGTAGTCGGTACGCTGGGCCGTGAAGTACAGGTAAGTCAGCTGCATCATCGTCTCGAATTCTTTCGGCGTCGTATTGCCGGAAACGCCTTCGTCATAGCTGCCGATATACGGACGGACCGAAACCTGCTTGCCGGCCAGCGCCTTGGTCAGGGCCGTCGCGCTGAAGTTGCCTACACCGCCCTCCGTAAAGAGGCCGATATTCGTGAGCGTGAGTGGATCATTATCCTTGGCGTAAAGGGAAATACCGCCCTCGCTGAAGGCGCGCAACAGGATCTGGTCCTTATTGAAATCGGTGGACTTGACATAGACCGTCGCACCGTTCGAAAGGATATACTTCGTATAACCGAACGGAGCCTTCTGCGTCTTCTTGACCTTGCCGCCCTTCGGAAGCGTGGTCATCAGCGGTTCATTGGAGACTTCGTCCTGGTAAGGTTCGATCGTTTCGGCAGCCACATTGGCGAGCATCTGCTTCATCTGGTCGACAGACGGGTAAACCACTCCGTCCTTCTCAGGGAGCATCGAAGCCACTACGATGTTCTTGCCTTCTTCCACCATCTGGGCGAAGAGCTGGTTGACGACCTCGACCGGGATGTTCGGGCAGAGCTGCTGGCTGAGGGCGTACTGGTTCTCGAGACCCATGATCGGTTCGTTGTCAATGAAATGGCGCACGTATTCCGAGCAGTAGGAAGCGCTGTTCTTCTTCTCGCGGGCATTGTATTCGGATTCCACCTGGCTCATGTATTCGGAGCGGGCGCGTTCGTATTCACTGGCGGTGAATCCATTGCGTTTGGCACGCAGGATTTCGCGCCAGACAGTGGCCACTGCGTTCTCCAGTTTGTTCTCATCGCATACGATGATGCCCATGTAGGACTTCTTCGTCTTGGCCAGGAAATAATCCTCGTCCGAGCCGAACTGGGCCATCATGAACGGCGGTTCAGGCAGCCGGGTGAACTCCCGCAGACGCTCATTGAGCATCATCGTAGTCATGCCCATGGCATACTTGTACACAAGATAGTTCAGGTCGCCCTTCATCTCGACCGGATAAGCGTCGTGCTTCCAGAAGAGGAAGGTCTGGGCATACGGGAACTCCTTGTCAGAGGCCATGCTGACGATGGTCTCGTCATTGTCTTCCAC
>JAGBQS010000311.1 GCA_017632695.1 Bacteroidales bacterium | reverse complement strand
TTCTCGACCTGCCCGATAATTTCTTCTTCACTCCGAAAGGCATCACCTTCGTCTTCCAGCAGTACGAGATTGCCCCTTACGCAATGGGACTCATTTCGGTAACGCTCACCTGGGACGAGCTGCAGCCCCTTTTGCCCGACGATTCCGTGGCGCTCACGCTGACCCAGACGGAACAGGCATCCTAAAACTCTGTAAAGCATGAAAGAATTGACCGAAGAGCAGAAACGTCAGTTTGCCGCACTTCCGGCTCTGTATGCCGATTGGAACGCCAAGATCAATGTCGTCTCGCGCAAGGACATCGACCAGCTCGAACTGCATCACGTGCAGCATTCGCTGGCGATAGCCCGGTTTGTTGAGGACCGTCTGGGCGGTTGGAAGCCTGGTACTACAGTGGTTGATGTGGGCTGCGGAGGCGGTTTTCCGGGCATTCCGCTGGCCATTATGTATCCTGAGGTGAAGTTCCTGCTGGTCGACCGCATCGGCAAAAAGATCAAGGTGGCGCAGGCTGTGGCCGATGCCATCGGGGTACGGAATGTCGAGACGCGTCATGCAGGCATCGAGGAAGTGAAGGAAACCTTCGACTATGCCGTATCGCGTGCCGTGATGAATCTGCCCGATCTGCTCAAACTGGTGAAACGCTGCACCCGTAGCGGCCTGTTGTGCCTCAAGGGCGGCGATCTGACCGAAGAGCTGGCTCCCGCCATCGCACGCGGAACGGTTGTCGAACCCGTCTCACAGTGGCTGCCTGATCCGTTCTTCGAGACCAAGTTTGTAGTCTATACACCCTTTGTCAGGAAATAAGCAACAATAATCAAGAAACAGGCAACACATGAACGTCAAGGTCTTTGTCAGCAACCCCTTTCAGGAGAACACCTATGTGCTCAGTCATCCGGAAACCCGCGAGGCACTCATCGTCGATCCGGGCATGATGACCGATACAGAGTGGCAGCGCATCAGGGATTATCTGACGGAACAGCAGCTACGTGTGGTACGTATCCTGGTTACACATTGCCACATTGATCATATGATGGGAACCGGATACCTGACGGAATGGTGCGATGCCCCCGTCTGCGGACCCGTCGACGATCAGCTTAGTCTGCCGTCGGCCGACCGCCAGTTCCAGCTTTTCGGTTTGCCGTGCCTGCATCCGCTAACGGGTATCGGCCGGAATCTGAACGAAGGCGACAGGTTTTCATTCGGTTCGTCCGAAGTTCAGGTGCTCGATGTTCCGGGCCACAGCTTTCATGGTTTGTGCTATTATTTCCCGAACGAGAAAATGCTGTTTTCGGGCGATGTCCTTTTCTACTGCAGCATCGGCCGTTCCGACTTCGGACCCGGTATGGGCTGCGACGGGGAGGCTCTGGTGGACGGTATCCGTACCAAGCTTTTCGCTTTGCCGCCCGAAACCAAGGTTTATACCGGCCACGGACCCGCTACCACCATCGGGCAGGAAATAGCCTGTAATCCTTATATATAAATATAGATGATAAACGATTCTTCCATCACACATCAACCATCACACATCAACCATCTTCCATCATCCCTCCTCCCTCAAAATGATAAACGATCCATTCATATTGTTAAGCCAGCTGAATACCAAACTTCGTGATCAGTATGCCTCGCTCGACGACCTTTGCGACGACCTGGATTACGATCGGGAAGAGGTAGAGGAGAAGCTTCGGGCTGCCGGATTCGAGTATGTTCCCGAAGTCAACCAGTTCAAGTAGGCAGTCACATACAATTTATAATACGTCAAAGTCATGATCGAAAAAGAATTAGCCGATGCCCGTCAGGCAAGTTATGCGCTTATGGAGCTGCCCTCCGGGCAGATAGATAATGTTTTGCAGCAATTGGCCGATGCCCTGGAGTCGGAAACTGATTCCATACTGAAGGACAACGCCTCCGACCTCAGCCGGATGGATCCTTCGGATTCGCGCTACGACCGTCTGATGCTTTCGGCCGAACGCATACAAGGCATTGCTTCCGATACGCGCAATGTGGCATCGTTGCCTTCCCCGTTGGGCAAGGTGCTCAGCGAGACTGTCCGTCCCAATGGCATGACCATTCGTAAGGTCAGCGTCCCGTTTGGCGTAATCGGTATTATTTACGA
>JAGBQS010000310.1 GCA_017632695.1 Bacteroidales bacterium | reverse complement strand
GAAGTTGATGCCAAGTTGCTCTGGATTATGGAGAACATTCACGAGAACTGCGTGAAGTACGGTACTGAGGCCGATGGCTATGTAAACTACGTGAAGGGTGCCAACGTTGCCGGCTTCATGAAGGTTGCCAAGGCTATGATGGCTCAGGGAGTATTCTAATTGCCTACTCTTACTAAATATAAAAAGATCCCCTGATGTTTCAGCATCGGGGGATTTTTAGTTCAGAATGGTGCAGTTTTACACCATTTGCGTTTCCGGATGGCAGGTTTCTTGCCGGTTTGTTTGGCAGACTGGTAAAAAATCATCATCTTTGCACCAACAAAATGCTTATGTCTATGAAAAAAATGTATTTCTTTTTGCGGGTTTCGTTGTGTCTGTGCAGTCTGGGCTCCGCTTCGGTTTGGGCTGAGACCGGTGTGTCCGATCTGTCCGATCAGGACCTGAACGAACCTTTCGGCTGGGTTACCTGTTCGTCGCTGACCGGTGGAACCTATGCAGCTACGGGCGGCAATGCCGTTTCCAGTCCCAAGACGGTAACGCTGACATCCAACGGAGCCGGCGTCGATATGCGTTCCGTGCTGACCACTGCCATCAAGAACAATCAGATCATTATTCTGGACGGTTCGAACGGCGATTTCGAGATCTCGAAGAAAATCGAACTGTCGAACCTTTCGAACAAAACCATCGTGGGTATCAACGGCGCGCGTATCTGTACCCAGTTCTATATTACCGACGAGATTAAGGCGTTGCTCAACAGTAAGGGCGTTCTTTCGGCCAGCACCAGCAGCGGAACGGGCGGTACGCTGACGAACGGCAACTCGGTAAGCGAAGCACGGGAATACCTTACCCGTCAGGCGCTCATCGACTATACGGGTGACAGCAACGAGTCGTACCGTCATGCGGGTATTTTCTATCTGAACAAATGTACCAATTTCATTATCCGCAACCTGCAGTTAGTGGGACCGGGTCCTGTCGATGTGGGCGGTTACGACTGTCTGACATGTATCGACTGTAAGCATCTCTGGGTGGATCATTGCGACTTTACCGACGGCATGGACGGAAACTTCGACATCACCAACAGTGCCGACTTTGTAACCTGCTCCTGGTGTACCTTCAGTTACACGGAGCGTGCCTACGACCATAAGAATACCAATCTGGTAGGCAGTTCCGATTCGGAGTCATCGGGTCTTGACGTAACCTACGCTTTCTGCGAGTGGGGAACAGGCTGCAACGCCCGTATGCCGATGGCCCGCTTCGGTGTGATCCATCTGCTGAACAACTATTACAACTGTGCGGGCAACGGCTCGCCTGCCGTCAACCCGCGCAAGAACTCGAAGTTCCTGATTGAAGGAAATTATTTTGAAAGTGGTGTGACCAAGATCTTCAGCCAGTCGGGTGCCCAGCGTTGGACGTGGACGAGCACCAACTGTACGGTCGAGTCTTTTTCGCCGACCAGTTCCGGAACCACCGTCACCGTACCTTATGCCTACGATGAAATGGCCGTTGCGGATGTGCCGTCGGTGGTGGGAACTTATGCAGGCGCAACGCTCTCCGACCCGCTTACTCTGGGACGCGAGTCCGATCTTCCGGTCATCGAGAATTGGGAGGACAACAATTCGCCTGTCTATAACCTGAGCGGACAGCGGGTTAACGGACAAGATGCCAATACTTTCCAGATCCGGAACGGAAAGATCCGTATCATAGTGAAGTAAACGGTTCTTCCTGCTTTCAGATTATTTCAGTTCCGGCCATCCGTCCGGCGTCCAGCTGATGGTCCGCTGGATGAGCAGTGCCATACCGTTGCGGGTAATGTTGTATCCGTGGCAGATGAAGATGTCTTCGTCGTCAAAACGGTAGGCAGCGCAATGTCCGGCTGCTTCCCATTCCTTTTTGTCACCTTCCAGAAAGAGGGTTCCTCCACCCTGGGTCATGTCTTTGCCGTCGCGATCCAGGTAGGGACCCTCAATTTTTTGGCTGCGTCCTACAGCCACGCGATAGTTGCTTTTGGCACCGCGGCAGCAGTAATCCCACGACACAAACAGATAGTAGTACCCATCGTGTCTGAAAATAAACGGGGCCTCGATGGCATTGGTGCCGGCATACTTCGAGGTCGGGTTCTCTTCCGAGGGCTTGTAATTCGGGTCATACCGGCGGGCGATGGTTCGGGGTTTCTCGCCCGGTGCGATGTGCATGGTCGAGTCGAGGCGTACGAGCTGGATACCGTCCCAGAACGATCCCCAGACCAGCCACGGGGTATCGGTTTCCTCGTCGATGACAAAATTCGGATCGATGGCATTCCAGTTGTCGCGTTTTGCCTTCGAGGCCACCATGCAGCCTTCGTCTTTCCAGATACCGCCTGCCAGTGAACGGCTGCTGATCAGACCGATGGCCGAAGTGTTCTTGCCGAACGTCGAACAGCTGTAAGCCATCCACCAGCGGTTGTGCCAACGGATGACATCGGGTGCCCACACATGGCTTCGGAAGCCGGGAACGGAGTCGGCGGTCCATCCCGGCATGACAGTCATGACGGGTTGGGGCAGAAGCGTCCACGTTTTGCGGTCGGTGCTGGTCATCTGCTGGATGCCCATACCGGTCGAGAATACATAGTAGGTATCGCCTTCGCGCGCCATAACGGGATCATGAACCGGAGGAGTTTCGGTGGTGTACGCATCGCGCCGATGGTGGAAACGCGGTTCTTGGGCAACAGCCGTCTGATAGGTGGCGGCCAGCATCAGTAGGAACAGAATCTTTTGCATGAAAGGTTAGTTTTATCCATTTTTCGGGGACAAAGATACTAAAAAAATTTAAAATATTGCCTGTTTTGTTCACATATCGGCAATAATCAGTATTTTTGCACCGGAAAAATTACTTTAATTCAAATTATTACCTAAAATGAAACTGAAAAACTTGTTACAGCAGCTGTCGGACAGCCCGCGCCGGTTCCCGGTCGAAGCAGCTTTGGGTTTTGTATTCTTTCTGATCGCGTTCTTCGGTCAGGAGAGCTCTTTGTGGAGGGATCTGGTGGGTAGCGGACATAAGGTGAACGATGACATTCTCTTTCTGTTTGTGCCGCTGCTGACGCTTTCGTTCTGGTTAGGCAGGGTGAACCGATGGGCTTATTACGCTTCGTTTTTTATTTTTGTTCCCTTACTGTTTGCTGATCTGAGTCCCTTTCTCAAGACCTTCGGATGTGGATTCACCTACGTGCTGGCATTCATTCTGCTCATAGTGGGCAATAACCGGAAGGATAACCGTTCGTTTGCCGCACACGCGCTGCATGTGGTCGGTCAGGGTTTCTTCGGTCTGCTTATTTCCGGTTTGCTGACTTTGGCTGTCGTTGCCATCTGTGCCTCTTTCTTCTATATTTTCGGCATCGATGAACCCAGTCACTTTTACGGCGATGTACTTTCGTTCATCTGGTTCGCCTTAGCTCCGCAGGTGTGCTGCACGCTGATCCGGCAGGACGAGGACGAAGCGGGCGATCCGGCCAAGGTGCTTCAGCTGATCCTGAATTTCATCCTTTCGCCCGCAGTGGTCATCTATACGGCTATCCTGTATGTCTATTTCATCAAGATTGCTTTCGCGTGGGATTTGCCGAAAGGGGGCGTAGCCTGGATGGTGATGGGCTTTATATCGGCAGTTCTGGTAGGACGTCTGGCACAGTATATCCTCAACCGCAGGTACTTCGACTGGTATTACCGGCATCTTACCTGGATTGCCCTGCCTCCGCTCGTCCTGTACTGGATCGGATCCGTCTATCGCATTCAGTTGTACAGTTTTACCGAAAGCCGTTTCTACCTGATGGTGGCCGGTGTGCTGATGACCCTTTTTGTGCTGATGCAACTGAAGGACTGGAAGCATCTCTTCCAGCTGATGACCCTGATTGTGGGCTTTGCAATCGTTCTTTTTACGTATATCCCGGGTATTTCGGCTCGCAGTATCGGCCTGAAATGCCAGAAACAGCGCATGGAACAAATGATTGCCGACATGAACCTGCTGGATGCGGAGACCGGAAAGTTAGTGGCGAAGCTGGATGTCAGCCGTATCAAAGAGGACAGCCTTTTGTGCCTGCAGTATCGGGATGTGTGTGACATCATCCAATATGTCAGCGAAGAAATGGGGAACGAAGATTTCTCGGCAACCTATGGCGAGTGGGAATACCGGCCCTACCAGTTCTATTATAACACGGACCCGGACTATGGTTTTACCCGGATAGAAAGAACACAGCCGATCGGTTTGGAAGACTATACCCTTCTGATAAGCAGCGAGGATTACACATGCCGGCATGAAGACGGTATTGTTACCGTTCGCAGACTCAAGTCGGACGATGTTGTTCTTGAATATCCCATCGAATCCCTCATGCAGGCCGATTCTGCCCTGCTTAACCAACCGGAACAGTTGCTGACATATCGGAACGATTCGCTGATGCTGGTTCTCTCCTTTGTAGGATATCACAGCGCCAGGAAGCATGTTTCGGTTTCGACCTACGATTATCTGTTATTCAAAAAGCAATAATATATGATGAACATCGGAGACAAGGCGCCCGAGATTCTGGGCAAGGACGAACAGGGACGGGATATCCGTCTGAGTGATTACCGCGGACGTAAGCTGGTGCTGTATTTCTATCCGAAGGACAATACCGGTGGCTGTACGGCCGAAGCCTGCAACCTGCGTGACCATTACGGCGAACTGCAGGGTGCCGGTTACGAGGTTGTGGGAGTAAGCAAGGATTCGGCTGCCTCGCATGTGAAGTTCAAGGAGAAGCACACACTTCCCTTCCCCCTGATTGCCGATGTGGATAAGGCCCTCATGGAGGCAATGGGTGCATGGGGCGAGAAGGTGATGTACGGCAAGCGGACGATGGGTACCATCCGTACCACCTTTATCATTAACGAGGAAGGCATTATCGAGCAGATCTTTGCCGGCAAGCAGGTGAAGACCAAAGAGCATGCCGAACAGATACTGCAAAAGTAAAAACCGTTATCGGATCAGGATTCCCGTATAGATGCGGCCGGAAAGGATGCCCAGCCGGCGTGCCGAGAACCAGGTGTCGGACTGCTGGAAGGTGCAAACGGGCGAAACCTGAATCCGGTCGGCTGATACGCCTGCAGCGATGAGCTGGCGGCGGTTGCATTCGGGCAGGTCGATGTGCCACTTTTCGGTGGTTGCATCGGCCGTTTTCTGTTTGCGGCCGATGGCGTGCATGTCGAACCCTTCGGCAGCAAAGGCTTCGTACACTTCATCGCCCACCTCGAAACTGTCCTGATGGATGCCCGGTCCTATCTGTGCCTTGATGTCGGCCGGATGGGTCCGGTAAGTTCGCGTCAGCTGCGCCACCGCTTTTTCAACAATTCGCCGAACGGTACCCCGCCAGCCGGCGTGGACGGCACAAACGGCCTTGTGCCGCGGGTCGTAGAGTAATACCGGGTTGCAGTCGGCGGTTGAAACCCCGATGTATACGCCATTCAGGTCTGTCATCAGGGCATCAACGCCTTCCAGTCTTTGTTTCCGTTCTTCGGCCGGGAGCCGCATCATTTCCTCGCCGACGATGGCTATCTCCGCTTTGTGTATCTGATGCGGAAGCAGGAGGCAGCTGTCTCCGATGCCTAATGTCCGGCAAAGTATTTCGCGATTCTTACTGACCGCCTCCCCGCTGTCTCCGCAGAAAGGATTGATATTGAACTCACCGTAGCTCCCTTCGCTATAGCCACCCATTCGTGTGCTGCTGAATGCAGTCACCCCTTCGCCCATCTGATAGTATTGCAGTTCCGGATCTTTCATTTTATGGTCGTAGTATAACTTTAATTATCTGTTACTTTAACTTTGTTTTTTCCCGTTAATATAACATTTATGATAATTTACGGTGCAAAGATATAGCAATAATCCGGAAGAAACAAATTTGTTACCAATAATACTCCGTAAATATTTGCACAATTCGCAAATTCTGGCTATCTTTGTGCCCGAAAAGAAAACCTGCTTCAGCGAAAAGTAATCCCCGCTATGACAAACAGACATCAGAGTAACATACCCCGTTTGCGCGATACCGAATTTGTGGACCTCATGCAGCGCCGCATCTGCAACGTGCTGCTGGTGGCCAATCCCTACGACGCCTTCATGCTTGAGGACGACGGCCG
>JAGBQS010000309.1 GCA_017632695.1 Bacteroidales bacterium | reverse complement strand
CCGCATCAACGATTTGCAGAATATGGTTGAGGCTCGCGGAATCCGTTTGGAAACCATCAATGTGGGCGGCGGTCTGGGGTGCGATTACGACGATCCTGATGCCAATCCTATTACTGATTTTGCATCGTTCTTCAGCAACTATTCCAAACATCTGAAACTGCGTCCCGGACAGGAACTGCATTTTGAGCTGGGACGTTCGGTAGTATGCCAGTGCGGAAGCCTGATTACCCGTGTGCTGTATGTCAAGGAAGGTCTGAAGAAGAAGTTCGTGATTCTGGATGCCGGTATGAGCGAACTGATCCGTCCTGCCTTGTATCAGGCGCATCATAAGATTCAGAATCTCTCGGCTGCAGCCGATGCTGCAACGGATGTTTACGATGTAGTCGGCCCGATCTGCGAAAGTTCGGATGTGTTCGGCGTCGATGAGAAGCTGCCTGTTACCCAGCGCGGCGATATCTTTGCCTTGCGCAGTGCCGGAGCTTACGGACAAATCATGTCATCAAACTACAACTGCCGTCGTACGCCGGCATCTGTAGTATTGTAATATACCCCGATTGCTTAATCCGGACGCTTTACCGGAATAAGCAATCGGGTCGCTCTATTTTTAATCCTCGTATTAGCTCTTAAAACAAAGGGTGTCTTAATTTTAAATGAATTGTAGGTTATTGGTCTCATTGTTACTGTCTGTCTCCCTGGTCTCCCTGCGGGCTCAGGAAGTTGTTTCTGTAACTCCGGACAGCCTTGATTATGGAACCGTTTCAGATACCCTTTCAGCTGTCAGTGCTGCATCTGAAACCGATACTCTTTTCATTTCCGATTCCCTTTCATCAGCTGATACGCTTTCGTTAGCCGATTCCCTTTCAGTTTCTGATTCCTTATCAGTAACCGATTCCCTTTCCTTAGCAGATGCAGTTTCGGAGATCCCGCTTGCAGAGCGGGCTGACTGGACGGAATCGGAGAAGGCCTTGCTGCGCAGCTGGAGGCAACGGTATCCGAGTCAGCCTTCGTCGGAGGAAGCAAAGAATGCGGCAGCCCGCGATTCACTCAATCCGAGTGCGCTCTATCTGTCGGTGGAATCGCTTGCTCCCGATCCGAAGCTGTCGTATGCCCAAAGCGATTTGCGCCTGCCTGTTATTATGGACGGCCGGATTCCCAAGCCGGAGGCAATGACTGTGGCCGACATCTTGCAAAGACAGGAACAGAGCAAACCCTCCCTGCTGCCTTTCGAGAACAGTTTCAGCAGGCAGCTGCGCTATGGACGTCTGCAGCATGCTGCTGTCCACAACTATTCTTCGCACCACCTGAATAAGGTGTCCATGTTCCGGCACGAAGAGCTCGACCTGCCGTTCGAGCGCCGGCGTATCCAGAAGCAGGGCGTGCTGGCCGGCGAACAGGTCGAGACCGGTATGGGCCTGCAACTGCAGGATGCCGGCCTGAATATCGAGCAGGTTACCTTCCATGCGGACAAATGGCATCGGACAGGTATAACCGATCTGCAGATGAGTCAGACGGCTTTGAGCGAGAACTGGTATAAGGGCGGAGAAAACAATCTGACCATTTCGACCTACGACAAAGTAACGTTCAAGCGTTACGACGAAAACAAAATCACTTCACTTGACATCTCTCTGGAACTCCGCCTGTCCGGCTATCATTCCAAAGCAGATACGGTTCATTCCATGCGCGTGAGCGATAATTCGTTCCGTGCCGACATCAGCTATGGCTACAAAGCCTGGAAAAACTGGTACTACAGTACCTCAGCCTATCTGAAGACACCGGTCTTCGAGTATTATAATGCCAACAGCAAAGTTGTGAAGAGTACGTTCCTTTCCCCGTTGGAATGTAACGTCAGTATCGGTATGGATCTGAAACTTACCAGCAACAAGAAATGTACCTATTCGTTACTTCTGGCACCACTTTCGTATAACCTGAAATATGTTCACGACGACCGTGTTTCCGTCACCTCCTATGGTATAGAAGCGGGCAAGCGTTCGTTGAACCAGTTCGGTGCCACAGTCACCAGCAAATTGGAGTGGACCATCTCCAATAACCTCAGCTGGAGCAGCCGTGCCTATTATTTTACAAGCTATCATAACGTACAGGTTGAATTCGAGAATACGTTCAATTTCAAACTGGGCCACTACTGCACGGCAAAGTTCTATCTTTATCCACGCTTCGACGATTCGGTGGACAGCGAGGTGCAGATGAAGGAAACCCTTACCTTCGGCCTGGCTTTTGTCTGGTAAAAATATTAATCCCTATAAGAACTTCGAAAAACAAAGAATGACGAACATGAACGAAGTGGAATTGACTAAATGGCTGAAATCCGTATGGACCCTGCTGACAGAACCTCAGCAGCGTGCAGTTCTTGCTGATGTTATTATTCTGAACTGCGATAAGAACGATTACATCTATCGGTTGCAGGAGGAATCGGTATACCTGTACTGTATGGTTCGGGGAAGTGCCAAACTGGAGAAACAGGGTATCGGCGAACGTAACCAGATTGTTCGTCTTTTCCAGCCGGGCGACATTTTCGGATACCGCAGTTATTTTGCACGTCAGGAACATACCACCGAGGCTATTGCTATCGAGCCCTCAGTTCTGGCTTGTATTCCGATGAACCTGATTGACCGGATCTGCAACGTGAATCCGGCTTTGGCTATGTACTTTGTCCGTGATCTGTCGGTCGACCTTGGAGCTTCCGACCAGCGGACTGTCGATCTGACCCAGAAGCATATCCGTGCCCGTCTGGCTGACAGTCTGATCTTCCTGATCGATAAGTACGGCTACGAGCAGGATGGAACCACATTGGACATCCAGCTTTCGCGCGAAGATCTGGCCTCGCTTTCCAATATGACCACCAGCAATGCCATCCGTACGTTGGCCAGCTTTGTCGACGAAGAGGTAATACACGTCGAAGGCCGCCGCATCCAGATTCTGGATGCCGACAAACTGAAGCATATCAATAAGCAAGGCTGATTAAAAAAACAGCAAGGTTGAATTCCCTTCGGTTCTTTCTCAAATAAGACGATTTGATTCTCTTATATTTTATCGATCTTCTTCTGCCAGCTGTGTCCATGCAGACGGTAGAGGAAGATTGTTCCTCTGAATAGGAGTTCCAGAGCCATCGCTACCCAATAGCCTACCAGACCCCAGCACAATACCTTTGTAAAGAGCAGGGCTAACGAGATACGTACCACCCAGATAGACCCCAGATTCATACCACAGGGAATCAGCGTATCGCCGGCACCCACAAACACGCCGTAGCATACCAGCGAGGCAGCATACATCGGTTCGGCGAAAGCCTCAATGCGAAGCACCTGCGAAGTGAGCGCCTGCACCGTTTCATCGGGAGTCATGAACGACATCACCTGAGGGGCAAAGACGAACATCAGAATACCCATGAACGTCATTACCGCAATTCCCGTCCCTACCGTAATATAGGCAAAGCTGCGTGCCAGCTTCGGGCGTTCGGCACCCAGACTCTGGCCCACCAGCGTGGTTGCCGCGTCGGCCACACCGTGTCCGGGCATATAGCACAGACTCTCTACAATGATACCGAAGGCGTTGGCGGCAATCGCGATGGTTCCCAGCGGCGCTATGATAACGGTCGATGCTATCTGAGCCCCGCACATAACGAAGTGTTCCAGACTCATGGGCCACGAGATATGCCACCACTTTCGCACAATGCGCAGTTGAGGCTTGTAGGTGCTCGAATCCTGCGCCAGTTTCAGCGCCTTGCTTTTGCAGACCAGATAGTACAGCAGATAAACCGCACAGACACTGTAGGCCAGGGCCGTACCGATGGCTGCGCCCTTTACACCCATGTCCAGACGGAAAATGAAGATATAATTGAAGACCACATCCAGCGCGCAGGCAACTACATTCAGGATGCTTGGAACCTTGATGTTGCCCGAACTTCTCAGCATGCCCGCCGACAGTGCCATCAGCATGATGAAAGGCATCATGGCAGCAAAAATCCCGAAGTACAGCGATGCATCCGCCTGGATGTCCGGCTCACCTCCTAACCAGCCGGGCAGGAAGGGAGCAATTCCGATGCCGATACCCGCCAGCAGCAAGGCAAAGGTAAGGGCGCAGAGCAGCGACTGGCGCAGAATATGGCGGGCTTCACCGAACCGGTTGGCACCTATCTGATGGGCCACCTGAACATAAAAGCCGACGGCTACCGAATGGCACAGTCCGCCGAAAAGCCAGGTTGAAGTGCTGACCAGTCCGATGGAAGCCGAAGCATGAGCGCCCAGACTGCCCACCATCGCAGCATCAATATACTCCATCACGATGGTGCTGATCTGCGAGAGCATAGCCGGCACGCTCAGATAGCCGACCAGCCGGATCTGTTCGCCCCGGGTCAGTTCAGCACCTTCGCGTATCTTTTGCAGCAGGGAATCTTTATTCGACATACTGAATAAAGCGGTTCAGGGCTTCAGTAAGCGTAGTTCTCGGACAAGCCAGGTTGATACGGATGAAACCTTCGCCGGCCTTACCGTATATGGATCCGGCACAGAACCAGACCTTGGCGTTCGTCTTCAGTTCCTCGCAGAAGCGGGCAACCGTCTTGCCCTGCATTTTCCGCAGCTGGCTGCAGTCCACCCACATCAGGTAAGTACCCTGCATCTCGGCAATCCGCAGGGCAGGGAAGGCGTCCAGCAGTCGTTTGCGCGCGTACCTGTAATTATTATATATGTATGCGCGTACGGCATCCAGCCATTCACCGCCCTCGTTGTAGGCCGCAATGGTAGCCTCTACGCCGAAGGGGTTCACGTCGCACACCTCGTTCAGGTTGATGGCGCGGTCAATCTTCCGGCGCAGTTCCGGGTCCGGTACCATGATGTTCGCATTCTGCAGTCCTGCCGTGTTGAACGACTTGGAAGGAGAGGTGCAGACCACATAGCTCAGCGGGTTGTCCGGGTTCCTGAGGTTGAAGCGTTCGGCTACGGGGCCGACGGGTGTATAGAGCGTATCGGGGGCAGTCAGTTCGTTATGAATCTCATCGCTGATAAGCGTCACCCCGTACTTCCGGCAAAGTTCGCAAACTCTTGTCAGTTCCGCCTCCGACCACAGTCTGCCTGCCGGATTGTGGGGATTGCAGAACAGCAGTACGGTCGTTTTCTCGAGCGACAGGTCGGCCTCCAGCGCTGCCCAGTCAATGTCGTAGGTGATCACACCGCACGCCACACACTTGGAAGTCAGTAGCGGTTCCTCGATGGCCTGACAGCCGGCATTGCGAATCAGGTTGAAGAAGCAGTTATACACAGGAGTCAGCAGTACGACGTTGTCGCCCGTCTGGCAGATAGCCTTCAGACAGGAGGCGATAGCCGGAATCACGCCGGTAGTAAAGAGGATATGCTCGCGTTCGATGTTCCACTGGTGACGGGTAGCGAACCAGTCCTGAATGGCCTTGTAGTACGCATCCGGAACGAGCGTGTAGCCGAAGCATCCGTGAGTAGCACGTCGCACAATAGCCTCTTGGACAGCCGGAGCCGTCGGAAAGTCCATATCGGCAACCCACAGCGGGAGCACGTCAGGATCCGATGTTTCGTCCCATTTCACGGAGTTGGTTCCCCTTCGGTCAGTTATTTGGTCGAAATTGTACATGATGCAGGTTGTTTTTGGTTTTCGTCGATAATCAGTTCGCCAATCTTCCCGTCCACCGTAACCGATCCGCTGGTCGGATTCTTGATGCTGGTGACGTTCCCCCGGATGGTAGCCCGGATGTCCGTGCTGTATTCCAGGATCAGGTTGGCATCTTCGCCGAAGGTACAGTCCTCCAGAATCAGACCGTCCACATAGCAGAGCAGCTGCTCGCCGGTCAGGTGGCAGCGCACCAGACGTATGTTCTTGCCGTACCAGGCCAGATATTCGCCGTTCAGTTCCGAATCGTAGACGGTGACGTTCTCGGATTCCCAGAAGGCGTCCTTCGAGTTGATGACCGCATTGCGGATTTCCACGTTCCGGGCATACTGGAAGCCGTAGTTTCCGTTCTGGCGGTAGTTGTTAAGCCGGATGTCCGACGAGTGCATGAAGACGTAGTCGCAGTTACCGATTTCCACATTCTCCATATCGATCCCGTCGCAGTCCCAAAGGAACTGTTCTCCGTTCGGGAAGTTGGTATCCCGTACCGTAATATTCTTCATCCGGCGGAAAAGCTTGGGGGCTTCCACCTTGCAGTTAGTCATCCGGCATCCGTCCGAATACCAGAAGCTGCTCCGTGCGCTTTCGGCAATAAAGCAGTTATCCAGTTTGAACCCCCTGCATTCCCAGAGCAGGTATTTACCCTCGAACGTGCAGTTCCGGGCCTCGATGTTGCTACTTTCCTTAATACTTGATTCTCCCAAATGAATGGTCACGTTTTCCAGTCGGACATCGTGAGCCTTGTATAGCGGTCGTTCCCCTCCGAATTCCTTGTCTTTAATAAGTTGCATATTTGATGTTAGCAGTTTTGATGTCGCAGTAAGTATCCATGTCCGTAGCCTTCTCCATATAAAAGAGGGTACAGTCATGAATGTCGATGTCGTGAACGCAGTTCCGGTCTTTCAGTCCGACACTGCGGATGCCGGTCTGGCTTTCCCGACAGATGATGTTATAAATG
>JAGBQS010000308.1 GCA_017632695.1 Bacteroidales bacterium | reverse complement strand
TCGTTGGGTGCATGAAGATGGCGGCATCGATGCCGACGATGTTCTCATGCAGTTTGGTCATTGCCTCCCACCAATAACGCTTGATGTTGTTCTTCAGTTCAACACCATTCTGGCCGTAGTCATACACCGCACCGAGACCGTCGTAGATGTCGCTCGATGGAAAAACAAAACCATACTCCTTGCAGTGAGACACAAGCCGTTTGAATACTTCTTCTTGAGTTGCCATAATATTCTGTTTTCTAAATTATAATTTCAAATTTGCGCGCAAATATACTATTAATATTTTAAACGTCGAAATTTTTATGCAAATATTTAGTATTTTTAAGTGTCTGTGCTAACAATTGTAACAACAGAGCGGCAATCTGAATCTATTTTTTACGATTCGATGCATCGAAAAGCATCGCCTTTTCTTCGGCTGTCAGACCGTCGTATCCGCTTTTGCTGATTTTGTCGAGAATGGCATCGATGCGTTCCTGCTGCTCTTTCTTTCGGCGGTTGTAATCGTGGTCCTTCTCGCGGTCGTGGTAAACCGGACGTTTTCCGCCCCGGGTGGCTGTCATTCCGGGTTTGGGTTTGAAAAGGTCGGCAACCCAGTCGCATAGCAGATTGAAATGGCGGGTCAGATCAATCCCCTTGCGTTCGAGAAAACCGAAAACAACACCGAAAAGCATACCTCCCAAATGACATACGATGCCACCGATATTCTCGCCACCTGCCAGGTTCATCAGGTTGATGGCCAAAGCGGCAAGGGCGAACCATTTCATTTTAACAGGCACAACCCGAACAAAGAAATTGAGGTAGAGCGCTTCGTCCGGCTGTCGCATGGCAACAGCAGCAACCAGTGCAAAAATGGCGCCGGATGCTCCTACTACGGCAACATTCAGGTTGGCCGATGCATAGGTGATGGCATGCAGGTAGGGGAACAGGTTGAAGCAGAGCAGGTAGAATACGCCGGCAAAGAGTCCTCCTAACAGGTAGGTTCCCAATAACTGGCGCCCCGTATGATAGCGGAGGAAGAACTGTCCGAACCACCACAGCCAAAGCATGTTGAAAATCAGGTGGAAGATGTTATCTCCCAGATTGGCATGCACAAAGAAGTAGGTAAACAGCGTCCATGGGGTATAGACGAACTCGTTCAGGTTGGCATGCAGGGCCAGCCAGTCCTGCCAGTGGCAGTCGTAGCCGGTAAACAGGAACCTGACAAGACGAAGCAGCTGGGTAATGCTCCAGATGGCTACTTGTATGGCTATCAGTTTGCCGGGCAGGTTGAGTGCCTTGTATTTTTGGATATAGGTGTTCATCGGGAATCAGAATTCGATATTGCGTTTTCTGCGCCAGAACATAATCAGGATAAAGCCGAAAAGCATGCCTCCCAAATGGGCAAAATGGGCCACGCCGCTCTGATAGCCCCAGACGCCGGCAAAGAATTCAAAGAAACCGTAGAGGATGACGAGCCATTTGGCCTTCATGGGCATCGGAGGAATCAGCAGGAATATGCGGGCATCGGGGAACATCATGCCGAAGGCCAGCAGGATACCGAAGACAGAACCCGAAGCTCCTACCGTTACCAGCTGATCGATGCTGAAATGACCGCCACCGGAAATGGCGATTCCTTCGGTGATCAGCTCGCTGTAAGTGAACGTGCTGCCCGGATTCTGTGCCAGAACCTCGTCGACCAGCGAACCCATGTCGTAGCGCCATGCCAACTGCTGGATAAGGGCGGCCCCGATGCCGGTAAACAGATAATAGATGATGAAGCGGCGTTCGCCCCATACCATCTCCATCAGTCGTCCGAACATGTACAGCGTGAACATGTTGTTGAAGAGGTGCGTGAAATTGCCATGCATGAACATGTAGGTAACCGACTGCCACCAGTGGAACTGTCCGGAGGCATAATAATGTAAGCCCAGCAGACTGTTGAGGTCGATGCCCCGGTTTTTCAAAACGGAAGTGGCTCCCAGCATCAATGCATTGATGATGATGAGATGTAAAGTGATATTTGTGACCGAACGGCCTGAAAAATTATTCATAGATTTTTGAATTTTGAAGCGCAAAAATAGACTAATTTTTTCAAAAATACACCATAAAACTCCCGTTTTTTCATTTTTTAATACAAAAAAGTTGCATTTCGTTCATTTTATTTGTAAATTTGCGGCGTTTTTGGGTAGTTTCGCCTTTATTGAAGCGCAATGCTATAGGCCAAAAACAGGAAAAGAAAATCAGAGATGTCTGCAAATCAGTTCAAACCCAAGAAAAAGAAATTATTCGGAGCGCGATTCACTTCGACGCTTTCGGTCGCCCTGGTACTTTTTGTCCTGGGCATCGGGGCCTTGGGGAGTCTGGCTGTTGCCGGTCTGGCCAATGTGATGCGTGAGCAGTTTACCATTACCATTATGCTGAGTGAGGCCGCCGACAATCAGTATGCGCAACGGCTGGTCCGCAAACTGGAGGCTGCGCCTTATACTTCGCAAGCTGTATTTATCAGTGCCGACAGTGCCCTGCAGATTGTAACCCGCGAACTGGGCGAGAGTCCGGAAGAGTTCCTGGGGTATAATCCGTTGCAGGCAAGCATCGAATTCCGGCTGAAGTCGGCATATGCCCGGACCGACAGTATCGAACCCATTCTGGAAGGCATTTCGAAGGAAGCCGGAAACAAGATCGATGCAATAGAATACAACGACGAACTGCTCTCGGTGGTCAATGCCAACATTCATCGGACGGCCGTTTTCCTGCTGATCATGGCGGCCGTTCTGATTCTGATAAGTATGACGCTGGTGGGAAATACCGTGCGTCTGGCTTTGCATGCCGACCGTTTTCTGATTGGAACCATGCGACTGGTGGGTGCAACCAACTGGTTTATCCGCAAGCCGTTTGTGATCAGTCAGGCATGGCATGGGCTGGTGGCAGCGCTGGTAGCGATGTCGGCCATCGCCTGTTTGCTTTATTTCGGACTTGACAGTACCGGCAGTTCGGCGCAGGCATTGGCAAGGCTTATTCTCCAGCCGATGCATGTGGCATGTGTGGCAGTCGGCATGGTTGTGGTGGGTATGCTGATTCCGGCATTGGCTGCCTGGCGGGCCGCCAACCGTTATCTGTATTGTTCGACCGACGAACTTTATCTGATGTAAATAATTGAATTGAAAATATGAGACTTTGTTTAGGTAAATGGAATTTTATCATCATGGGAATAGCTGCCCTGATGATTTTGGTCGGGTTTATCCTGATGGGAGGTGAGCCCAGTACGCCGGAGCACTTTAATCCGGATGTGTTCAGCGATACCCGCGTGGTTTACGCTCCGAACATCTGCTTCTTCGGCTATCTGCTCATGATTGTGGGCATCTGTGTGAAAAGTCCGCGTAAGAATGTGACTCCTGAAGCATCGGCGGAAGCTGATCATTAATTTTTAACCGACCGGAATTTATGGATTATATTCACGCATTGATTTTGGGCCTTGTGCAGGGGCTGACGGAATATCTGCCGGTGAGCAGTAGCGGACATCTGGAACTCGGACAGCGTCTGCTGGGGGTTCATTCGGAAGACAGTCTGCTCTTCGACATAACCGTTCATGTGGCTACGGTGCTGTCGACTCTTGTTGTACTTCGAAAAGAAGTTATCTGGATCTTTGAAGGTCTTTTCTCTCCTCTGAAACCGAAGACTGTGCAAACGTCCGAAGGCTGGCTGGGGCGTCTTTCGGACTCTCAGCAGTATGCGCTGAAGATTGTCATCTCGATGATCCCCATCGGTATTGTAGGCGTATTTGCCAAAGATTGGGTGGAAGAGGCTTTCAGCAATCTTTACGTAGTTCCGTGCTGTTTGCTGGTAACGGCCATGCTTTTGGCGCTGACTCATTATGTGCGCCCCCGTGAGAAAGAAATTATTTCCCTGAAGGATGCTTTCATTATCGGTTTGGCGCAGGCAGTAGCCGTTTTGCCCGGTTTGTCGCGTTCCGGATCGACCATTGCTACCGGTTTGCTGTTGGGCGTGAAGAAGGAAAGCCTGGCGCAGTTCTCTTTCCTGATGGTCATTCCGCCCATTTTGGGCGAGGCTTTGCTGGAAGGCATCAAACTGGCAAAGAACCCGGAGGATTTCCAGTGGCAGGTATTGGCAGTAGGCTTTGTCGCCGCTTTTGTGAGCGGTTGCCTGGCTTGCAAACTGATGATTGCCCTGGTTAAGAAGTGCCAGCTGATCTGGTTTGCCGTATATTGCCTTATCGTTTCGGTTCTGGCCTTTATCCTGCTTTGATGAGAGCCTATAACTTTGAAGCAGGAGAGGTGCTTGTTTTCGACAAGCCTCTGCATTGGACTTCGTTCAATCTGGTCAAGATTGTTCGTAACAGTCTGTCAAGGCGGATGGGCATCAAGCGCCTGAAGACCGGTCATGCCGGAACGCTGGATCCTTTGGCATCGGGTGTCATGATCATCTGTACAGGCCGGGCAACCAAGAATATCGATCAGCTGCAGGCCGGAACAAAGGAATATATTGCAACAATGCGGTTGGGAGCAACGACACCGTCGTTCGATATGGAACATTCCATTGACCGCACCTATCCGGTCTGGCATATCACCCGCAGTCTGGTGGAAGAAACCCTGCCCCGTTTCCTGGGGTCCATCATGCAGGTGCCTCCTGTGTACAGTGCCTGTAAGGTGGAGGGCCGCAGAGCATTCGATTATGCCCGAAACGGAGAGGATGTGGAACTGAAGGCCAAGGAACTGGTTATCGACGAAATTGAGCTGATCTCGTTTGTGGATCCGCTTGAGGCTGTCCGAAAAGGCGTCAAGCCGGAACTCACCATTCGGGTCGTATGCTCCAAAGGAACCTATATCCGGGCATTGGCCCGCGACATTGGAGAAGCCTTAGGCAGCGGAGCCTATCTGACGGCCTTGCGTCGTACCCGTGTAGGGCAATATAGCCTCGAAGACTGCAAGGTGCCGGTCGAAGAGGTGGAGAAGTGGGCTGCCGAGGTTCCTATCATTTGTGAAACACAGTAAAATTTCAAACCATAATAGTCAAAAAAGCTAAAGAAAATGAAACTTTCGCAATTCAAGTTCAAGTTGCCGGATGAGCGCATCGCGTTGCAGCCTTCATACCATCGCGACGAGTGCCGTATGATGGTACTGCACCGTAAGAGCAAGAAGATTGAGCATCGTTTGTTCAAGGATTTCATTGAGTATTTCGATGAGAAAGATCTGGTTCTTTTTAACGATACCAAGATCTTTCCGGCCAGACTGTATGGAAACAAGGAAAAGACAGGGGCCCGCATCGAGGTATTCCTGTTGCGGGAGCTGAATCCGGACATCCGTTTGTGGGATGTGCTGGTGGACCCTGCCCGCAAAATCCGTATCGGCAATAAACTGTATTTCGGTGAGGACGAGAGTCTGGTTGCGGAAGTAATCGATAATACTACATCCAGGGGCCGTACCTTAAGGTTCCTGTACGATGGTCCGCACGATGAGTTTATCAAGATTCTGTACGGCTATGGTGAAACTCCCATTCCGCCGGCTTTGAAAGAATTGCGGGATGTTATTGACGAACCGGTCAGCGAAGACGATTCTTTTACCGACCGTGAACGGTATCAGACGATCTTTGCCAGAAATGAAGGCGGCGTAGTTGCTCCGGCTGCTGCTTTGCATTTCAGCCGCGAGTTGCTGAAACGCATGGAGATCAAGGGCGTCGATTTCGATTTCATTACCGTTCATAGCAATCACGGCAATTATCGGGAAATTGATGTGGAGGATCTGTCGAAGCATAAGATGGACAGCGAGCAGATGTTTATCCCCGAGGCGGTTGCCGATCGGGTAAACGCCGTGAAGGCTGCCGGGCATCATGTCTGCGCGGTCGATACGTCTGTGATGAGAGCCATCGAGAGCAGCGTCTCGACCATGGGCACGCTGAAACCGTTTAGCGGTTGGAGCAACAAGTTCATTTTCCCGCCTTACGATTTTTCGATTGCCGACAGCTTGGTCGCCAATTTCTATTCGCCGCTCAGCACCTTGCTGATGATGGTTTGTGCTGTTGGCGGGTATGAACTGGTCATGGAGGGCTATAAGCAGGCGCTTAAGGAAGGCTACAAGTTCGGTTGCTATGGCGATGCCATGCTGATTCTTCCAGACTGATGGCGCTGGTGTATCTGGGCTTAGGCAGTAATCTGGGCAATGGTACTGAGAACCTGAACCGGTCGCTGGATTTGCTGAACAGGCAGGTCGGAACCGTAAAAGCGGTTTCGGCTTATGTGGAAAGCGAACCGTGGGGATTCGAAAGCGAGCATCGGTTTACTAATGCCGTTTGTGCCTTAGAAACATCGTTGGATCCGATGCTGCTTCTGGATGAGACGCAGGCAGTTGAACGGCAGATGGGACGCACACACAAGCATGGAGCCGGCGAGAGCTATACAGACAGGATCATCGATATTGATATTCTCATGTACGATGCCGATCCTTTGGAGAATCCTTGCAGAAAGCCCGGCGTCGGCCTGTTCCTGGAATCGGAACGCCTGACCTTGCCGCATCCGCTTATTTTTGAACGGGAATTTGTGTGGGGCCCGCTGGCGGATTGTTACAAACGCCTGCTGGCAACCCAATCGGAATAAAGAAATCTCATTGTATAAATCATCAAACTAAATAAATCTGCATTCTATGAAATCTTTTTTGAAAACCGTTTTGGCCGTTATGGTCGGACTGTTTGCCATGAGTGTGCTGAGCATGCTCTTCTTCACCTGTTCTATGGTGGCCTCTTTGGCTACCTCGTCCGGTTCCGCTGCCGACAAGAGCGAACCCGGTGACGTGATGTATCTGAAAATTAACGGCGAAGTGACGGAAGTGCCGCCTTCGATGCCGTTTACGTTCGATATGCTGGGCGGGTTCCAAATGAATCAGGATCTTTCGCTGAGAGGCTATCTGAACGCCATTGCCATTGCGAAGCAGGATCCGAACATTGTGGGAATCTATTTGAATACCGACAATATGACGGCAGCTCCGGCCAGCTATGAAGCAATTCATGATGCATTGGTTGATTTCCGTTCGTCCGGCAAATGGATTATTGCATACAATGACAATTTCTCGTTGGGACAGTATTATGTGGCATCGGCTGCCGACAGTGTTTTTGTCAATACCATCGGATCAATTACCTTCGATGGCATGAGTACGGTTCTGATGTATCCGAAGGCTCTGCTGGACAAGTTGAATATCGAGATGCAGATTTTCCGTGTCGGTTCGTTTAAAAGCGCCGTTGAACCTTATATGATTGAGCATATCAGTGAGGCTAACCGCTTGCAGACCGAGACCTATCTTCGTAACATCTGGAATCAGATGGCGGCAGATATTGCCGAGAGCCGGAATCTGCCGGTTACATGGCTCGATTCTCTGGCTAATCAGGCAGTCAGTTACATGCAGCCCGAGGAGTTGGCAGCCACCCGTCTGGTGGACGGACAGGTTTACAAGAGTGATGTCGAAAAGATGATTCTTGCCAAAACCGGTAAGAAAGAACTGGAGGGCATCTGGGCCAAAGACCTGGTGGATAGCGGTTACGAAACTTATTTCCCGCAGAAAGAGGATCAGAAAGTTGCCGTTCTTTATGCTGTGGGTGAAATTGCCAGCGAGGCTAAATCCAACGGACAGGATGGTATCTATTACGAGGATCTCATCAAGGAAATCACAAAGGTTGCCGACGATGACGACGTGAAGGCTCTTGTGCTGAGAGTCAATTCTCCAGGCGGATCCGGTTTTGCTTCGGAGCAGATCTGGAAAGCGCTCATGGACCTGAAGGCCAGGAAACCGTTGGTGGTTTCAATGGGCGATTATGCCGCTTCGGGCGGATATTATATCAGCTGTCTGGCCGATTATATCGTAGCAGAACCCAATACCCTGACCGGTTCGATCGGCGTGTTCGGCGTGATACCTAACTTCGGCGGACTGGTAAGCGGCAAGCTGGGCGTGAACTTCGAAGAAGTGAAGACGCACGATTTCGGCACCCTGACAACGATGCGTAAAGCTACCGAACAGGAGCGTGTGAAGATTCAGAACGGCATCAATCTCTTCTATGAATTGTTTACAGGCCATTGCGCCGAGGGACGCCGTATGGAACAGGATAGTATCAAGGCTATTGCCGGCGGTCGTGTTTGGACAGGTTCTGATGCTTTGAAGATCGGATTGGTTGACGAACTGGGCAATCTGGATCTGGCTGTAGCCAAGGCTGTGGAACTGGCAAACCTGACGGGTAAAAAATATTCGCGCGTAAACTATCCGGCACCTAAGACCGGCATGGAGCAGTTCCTTGAAATGATGAACGAGACTTCGGAGGACATCTCCTTGCGGATTGCCGACCGTTTGATAGGTACGACTCCTGCCGACCGTTCGGTTCTGCGTTTTGTTGAGAATCTTCAGCATGCCGATCATGTGCAGGCCCGCTCGTTCGATGCTGTAATTTATTAATCATGTAACAAACTGTCACTTCCTGTCATGGTGTTACCTGCCGTACATACCTTCCCGATCCTGATGCCTCTGGCCTGGATTTATCAGGGTATCATGTCGATTCGCAACTGGGCCTTCGATAAGGGGCATTTATCTGTCACTTCCTTTGAAGACCGTGTTGCCGTGATCGGCGTGGGCAACATTGTGGCAGGAGGTACCGGCAAAACGCCGCATATAGAATATCTGGTCCGGCTGTTGCAGCGTGAGGCTATCGGCCCGATAGCCGTTTTGAGCCGGGGTTACAAGCGCGAAACAAAAGGCTTTTTGCTGGCTGAACCCAATATTTCGGCGCGTCAGTTGGGCGACGAAAGTTATCAGCTTTACCGCAAATTCCCGGATATTCTGGTGGCGGTCGACGAGGATCGCGTCCACGGAATCCGGCGGTTGCTTGAGATGGAGAATCCGCCGAAGGTTATTTTGCTGGATGACTGTATGCAGCATCGGTATGTCAAGCCGGGCTTGACCATCTGCCTGAGCAGTTATAACCGGATTCTGTATATGGATAAGGTTTTGCCTGTCGGTTTGCTGCGTGAACACCCCAAGGGCATCTGTCGCGCTCAGCTGGTGATAGTTACCAAGTGCCCCCATGCGTTGCGCGAAGAGGAGGAAACGGAAATTACAGCCAAAATGCCGACAACCGTCACCCAGCCAATCTATTATAGCGCCTATCGCTATGGGCAGCTGGTTAACCTGGCAACGATGCAACGGACGATGGTAGATCCCCGTACCGAAGTTCTGGCAGTTTCGGGAGTGGCTAATCCGGCCGATATGATTAATTATATAGGACATCATTTCCGTTTGCTTGATCATATGGATTTTGGGGATCATCACCGGTTCTCGAACCGGGATATCCAGCGCATTGAGAAGCGCCTGAATGCGGTGAATGCCGATGGTCATGTCACCCAGATAAAAGGTTTGAAACCGATTGTGATTGTTACGGAAAAGGATGCAGCCCGTCTGCTTGACCACAAAGCGGTATCCGAAGAGTTGAAAAAGCGGATCTATTACCTCCCCGTTGAGGTATATTTCCAGAAAGATCATGAAAATCTGTTTAACCATAAAATTTTAGATTATGTTAAAAAAGATCGCCGAAACGGCTGAGTTCATCTTGAACAAGACATCCCGCCGACCCAAAACCGCTATTATTTTGGGTACCGGTCTGGGGCAGTTGGCATCGCAGATTTCCGACGCCGAAGAAATTCCGTATTCTGATATTCCCAATATGCCGGTTTCGACGGTTGAGGGTCACTCCGGTAAACTGATTTTCGGTACTCTGGGCGGAAAGGAGATTGTTGCCATGCAAGGCCGTTTCCACTACTATGAGGGCTATAGCATGAAAGAAGTGACTTTCCCTATCCGGGTAATGAAGGCATGCGGTATCGAGACTCTTTTTGTCAGCAATGCTTCGGGAGGCACGAATCCGTCTTTCAGAGTGGGAGACATCATGATTATCGAAGATCATATCAACCTGTTCCCGGAGCATCCGTTGCGTGGCAAGAACTATCCGGAACTGGGCGAACGGTTCCCCGATATGATGGAGCCATACGACTTCCAATTGATTAAACTGGCCGAACAGATAGCCCGGGAGAAGGGCGTACATTTACAGAAGGGTGTTTATGTGGGCACTACCGGTCCCACATTCGAGACCCGCGCCGAATATCGTTACTTCAGGGTAATCGGAGGCGATGCTGTCGGTATGTCGACAGTCCCCGAAGTCATTGTGGCTAATCATGCCGGCATGCGTGTGTTCGGCGTTTCGGTGATTACCGATCTGGGCGGATTCGGCACGCCCGAGAAAGTCAGTCATGAAGAGGTGCAGAAAGCTGCCAGTGCCGCTCAGCCTATTATGACTATGATCATGAGCGAGATGATTCGTCGCTCGTAATTTTTGAACTGAATATATTATTAATGGCAGATATCAAAGAATATGGTGAGTTCGGTCTGATCCGTCATCTCACCGAGAATTTTCCACTTAAGAATAAATCTTCTTTATACGGCGTAGGTGATGACTGCGCCGTTATCGACTTCGACCCGTCAGAAGGCAAACTGGTGGTTACCACCGACCTGTTGCTTGAAGGCGTGCATTTTGATCTGACCTATTGCCCGCTTGCGCATCTGGGTTACAAGGCTTGCGTCGTTAATTTCAGCGACGTGTATGCCATGATGGGTACGCCCCGGCAGATTACGGTTTCGGTGGGCATCAGCAAGCGCTTTAAGGTCGAGGATATGGAACAACTGTATGCAGGCATGAAGCTGGCTTGTGATACGTATGGCGTGGATTTGGTCGGAGGCGACACCTCGACTTCCATGACGGGACTGACAATTTCGATTACGGCAATAGGTGTGGCCCGCCAGCCGGTGTATCGCAATGGCGCAAAGCCGAATGACCTGATCTGTGTTTCGGGTGATTTAGGCGCCGCCTATATGGGCTTGCAGCTGCTTGAACGTGAGAAGACGGATTATTATCAGCAGTACGAAGACTGGCGTCGGACCGGATCCACAGACGCTATGCCCCAGTTCCAGCCCAAGTTTGAGGGTAAGGAATATCTGCTGGAACGGCAACTGAAGCCGGAAGCCCGACGGGATATTGTTCAGAAACTGCAGGAAGCAGGTATCCAGCCTACCAGTATGATGGATATCTCTGATGGTCTGTCAAGTGAGTTGCTACACATCTGCCATCAGAGCAAGGTGGGCTGCCGCATCTATGAGGAGCGCATTCCGATTGATTATCAGACCGCCGTACAGGCTGAGGAGTTTAACCTGAACGTCTCGACGTGCGCCTTGAACGGAGGTGAGGATTATGAGTTACTGTTTACCGTTCCGCTGGCTCAGAGTGAGCGGATTCAGCAACTGTCGGGCGTGCGTCTCATCGGGCATATTACCGACGAGCGCCTGGGAGCAGCCATGATTACCCGCGACGGTAACAGCGAGGTCGCCCTGAAGGCACAAGGTTGGAATGCCTTTGCCAAATAACAGGATGTCCTGAAGTTTGTCATGAACAGATTATCATTCCCTATTCTCAAAAAGCAATCAATTCCTGCATGAATATAGCAGCACTTTTGTCAGGCGGTGTCGATAGTTCCGTTGCTGTACATCTATTGTGTGAACAAGGTTATAAGCCGGATTTGTGGTACATTAAGATCGGCATGGACGATGCCGATCAGGGATATTCCTGTCCGCAGGAAGAAGATCTGGAAATTGTGCAGGCCATGGCTTATAAATATGGGCTGCATTACGAAGTCCTTGATTTGCAGCAGGAGTATTGGGAAGAAGTCGTTTCGTATACCATTGATAAGGTGCGACGCGGATTCACGCCGAATCCGGATGTGATGTGTAACCGTCTGATCAAGTTCGGGGCCTTTCATAAAAAGATAGGCTATCAGTACGACAAGACAGCTACCGGTCATTATGCAACCTCGAGAATCGGTCATTTGGATGAGCAGGGGCAGTTTCGGGCCGCTGCCGATGAGAATCCGTTTGTGAAGGTGGAAGATCTCCCTTCCGGAGAATCGCTGTGGCTGGGAACGACTCCCGATCCTGTTAAGGATCAGACTGATTTTCTGGCTCAGTTGGAAGACTTGCAGGTGCAGAATTCTGTTTTCCCCATCGGACATATGGAGAAAGACGAGGTGCGACGAATAGCCGAAAGTGCAAAACTTCCTTCGGCTCATCGGAAGGATTCGCAGGGCATCTGTTTCTTGGGAAAAATCAATTACAACGAGTTTATCGAGCGGTTCCTCGGGACTCAGGAAGGACCTATCGTGGAACTTGAAACCGGAAAGGTTTTGGGCAAACACCGGGGCTTCTGGTTCCATACCATCGGCCAGCGGAAAGGTCTGTATCTGAGTGGCGGTCCGTGGTTTGTGATTAAGAAAGATATCGGACAGAATATTGTGTATGTATCGAGAGGCTTAGATCCAGAGGCCCAGAAACAGGATTGGCTGGTTATGCGCGACATGCACTGGATTACTTTAAATCCAAACGGACCGGATCATGCGGACCTGCCGTTTAAGTTCAAAATCCGTCATGTAGCCGAACTGAACAATGGAGTGTTGACACGGAGAGCCGATGGCAGTTACTTCCTGAAGATGGAAAAGAAAACCAATGGTGTGGCACCCGGTCAGTTCTGCTGCATTTATACTCCTGACGGGAAGATATGCCTCGGTAGCGGCGAGATATCCTGGGAATAGTGTATACTTATCAGAACCCTTCGATGTTGCGGTCAGCCGGCGGATAGTCGATAGAGTAGTGCAAGCCGCGGGATTCCTTGCGCTCCATGGCCTGCCGCATAATCAGATAGCCCGTATTGATCATGTTGCGGAGTTCGCAGATATCTTTATCTACACGGCTCCGAAGGAATAGTTTTTCTGTTTCTTCGTACAGGTTGTCCAGACGGGTCCAGGCTCGCTTCAGACGCAGGTTGGAGCGTACAATGCCGACATAGGTCTGCATGATCTGCTGCACCTCCGTTTTCGAATCGCTGATAAGGAAGAGTTCCTCATGTGCTACTGTTCCCGTGTCTTTCCATGCCGGGATATCGGTACGGAAAGTCAGGTCGCCAATGCGTGGAATGGAGTGCTTGGCAGCCAAGTCGGCATATACAATCGCTTCGATAAGCGAGTTGCTTGCCAGACGGTTTCCGCCATGCAGTCCCGTGCATGAGCATTCACCGGCCGCATACAGGCGATTGATGCTCGACTGTCCGTTGTAGTCAACCTGAATGCCACCGCACATATAGTGGTGGCAAGGTACTACCGGAATCGGTTGCTTGGTAATGTCGATACCGATGCTCATGCATTTTTTGTAGATATTCGGGAAGTGCTGTTTGGTCAGTTCCGGATCCTTATGTGTCACGTCAAGCAGCACATGGTCGCAGTGGTTCAGCTTCATTTCGTTGAAGATAGCGCGTGCCGTAATGTCGCGTGGCGCTAACGACAGACGCGGGTCGTACTTCTGCATGAATTCGCGTCCGTCGAGGGTCTTTAAAATGCCGCCGTAGCCGCGCATGGCTTCGGTAATCAGGAAGTTCGGATGGTCGCCCGGGTGGTAGAGGGCTGTCGGATGGAACTGTACAAACTCCATATCCTTGACGGTACCTTTGGCACGATACACCATTGCAATGCCGTCGCCTGTAGCAATCGGAGGATTGGTAGTGGTGAGGTAAACCTGTCCGACGCCGCCCGTTGCCATCATGGTCACTTTCGAAAGGAACGTATCTATAGCGCCCGTTGCCTCGTCCAGGACATAGGCTCCGAAACATTCAATATCCGGCGTACGACGGGTTACTTCCTGTCCGAGGTGGTGCTGAGTCAGAATCTCAATTGCGAAATGGTGCTCCAGAACATCAATGTTCGGATGCTTCTTTACCGCTTGTATGAGAGCTGACTGGATTGCGTGTCCGGTATTGTCGGCATGGTGCAGGATGCGGAATTCGGAGTGTCCGCCTTCCCGATGCAGGTCGTATTCGCCGTTTTCTTTTTTATCGAAATCGACGCCCCATCTTACCAGTTCTTCAATCTGATCAGGGGCGTTCTTGACCACTAATTCAACAGCCTTAGGGTCGCTCAGCCAGTCGCCGGCAACCATCGTGTCGTGAATATGTTTCTCGAAATTATCGACTTTCAGATTTGTAACACTTGAGATGCCTCCTTGTGCCAAATCGGTGTTTGACTCTTGCAGTTCGCTTTTACAGATGAGGGCCACCTTGCCGGCTTCGGCAACTTTCAGTGCATAACTCATGCCGGCAATGCCGGTACCTATTACGAGGAAATCGTATTTTCTTTGCATGCCATTAAAGATATTAACCGGTTGCAAAGTTGATAAAAAAAACAATAGGTTGGTATCTAAAGTATACTTTTTTTAAAAAAATGTGCAAATATTTGCGTTTTTTTTTGATTATTGGTCCTTTTTTCTTGTCTGTTTGTGAGGTTTTCCGTAACTTTGCACCGCTTGTGTATTAGAAAATTGAAAATATAAGAAACATTATACAGAAATGAAAAATCTACTCATTAAAGTGCTCTTAGTGTTCACGGTAGTTGTGACGTTAAGCAGTTGTGGAGCTCAAAAGAAAATTGTTTATCTGCAGGGTGCGGAAGAAACGGGAACATTCCAGAATGATAATCCCTATCTGCTGACTATCCGTCCGGATGACAAACTCACCATCATTGTGAATTGCAAGGAACCGGAACTGGCTGCTCCGTTCAATATGCAGTTGAGCCAAAAGGCTTTCACTTCGACATCCAATGTCTCGTTCTCTCAGAATGGCGGTTCTCCTATGCTGTTCTGGGTAGATCAGGAAGGCTGTATCGAATATCCTACAATGGGTAAGTTAAAAGTGGCTGGTCTGACGCGTTATGAGTTGCGTGATACCATTCAGAACTATCTTATCAGCAACGGATTTATTCAGGATCCTATTGTGACGGTAGAGTTCTACAACGCCCGCTATAGCGTTATCGGCGAAGTGACACGTCCCGGTCAGTATCCAATGACGAACGACCGTATCACCATTTTCGATGCTGTAGCCAATGCCGGCGACCTCACTATTTTCGGTGAGCGTGATAAGGTGCGTGTGCTTCGTGACAAGGAAGGTACACAGGAATATCATACACTTGATCTGAAGGACCCTGAAATCATGAAGAGTCCATACTATTATTTGCAGCAGAATGATGTTGTTTATGTTGAGCCGAACAAGTCGAAGGCAAGTAACCGTGAGGTTTCGAGTCTTTACACCTTCGGTATTTCAATCGTGTCGGTATTACTCACCGTTACGAACATCATCATCAGTGTTACCCGCTAATCTCTCATAACTTTTTTATCAGGAATTATGGTTAATAATGAACCTAATCAGCAGCAACCCATTGTCAATGGCTCAACCATTGTCAAGGATTCGAATGCTGAAGAAAACAGCGGCGGTTTGGATTTTCAGACCGTTGTGAATATCTTTTTGGGCAAGTGGCACGTATTTGCCATCTGCGCTTTCGTAGCATTGCTTTTCGGATCGGCCTATATTTGGCGTACGCCTAAAGTTTACGTACAGCAATCGTCGGTGCTGGTTAAGGACCAGAAGAGCGGTGTCGGATCAGCAGCAGGTTCTGCCTTTGCCGATATTGCCGGATTCTCGGGCCTGACTACCAGTAACGTTAAGAACGAGTTGCAGATCATGTCTTCGCGTACCGTTATGATGGGCGTAATCAAACGGTTGGGTTTGCAGTACAGTTATTACGAACCCCGTTTTATGCGCGAGGACGAGTTGTATATCTCTTCTCCTATTTATATAGTACCGTCTGATCCGGATCAGCCCATTCTGGGCGCCGCCTTCGAGGTAGAGTTCCTTTCGGAGAATGATACCACGCAGTTCCGGTATGTTTCGGAAGATACCACTTTCCTTTGTCCGTTCGACCAGGAAGTTGAATTGCCTTACATAGGATTGTCGACGGTAAAACTGCGTCGTCATACCTTCGATGACTATATTCAGAACCGCGCGCATTCTGTAAAGGTTTATGCCGGTAATCTGGAAGCGGTGGCTTCAGGCTATCTGGGTGGTTTGTCAGTCGATCTGACTCAGAAGGACGGAGCTGTCCTCCAGTTGTCGTACAAGGCAACATCGCCACGTAAGGCTGCCGACATTCTGAATACACTGGTGGAGGAATACAACCGTCTGACCATCGAATCGAAGAATGAGGTCCTGACTACAACCTTGGGCTTCATTGCCCAGCGAATGGAAGTCGTGGGTGCAGAACTGAACGCCGTTGATGCCAAACTGGAAGGCATGAAATCGGCCGAGAAAACCGTTAACCCGCTGACCGAGGCCAGTAGCTACCTGACGCTGACAAAGACGCAGGAGGTGCAGATGTCGGAATTGGAAGTCCAGTTGCGAATCATTACCGACCTTCGCAGTTGCATTGACACCAGCTATCTGAAACTGTTGCCAATGAATGTCGGGTTGAACAGCCAGGCATTGAACAGTCAGATTCAGGCATACGATGAAGGTTTGATGCGATACAACCAGTTGAAGACCTATTCGTCGGAAAAGAACCCGGTTGTACTCGATAAAATTTCAGAGTTGTCAGCACTTTATGCCAATATCCGCAACACGGCTGCCGATGTGCAGGCCGGTATCGAACTTCAGCTGAAGGAGGTACAGCGTCTTTCGGATAAGAACATGCAGAGCGTGAGCAGTGCTACCAGCAACGAGCGCTTGCTGACCAGTATCATGCGTGAGCAGGTAGTCAAGTCCGAACTTTACAACTATCTGTTGCAGAAATCGGAGGAGAACGCCATCATGAAGTCCATGACAGAGTCGAATATCCGACTGATTGATTCTGCCTGGGGTTCTTCTTCTCCGGTAGCTCCCCGCAAGCCGATTATTCTGCTTGTTGCCTTTATGTTGGGTATTGCGATTCCTTTCGGTTTCTACTATCTGAAGGATATCCTTTATACAAAGGTTCGCGGACGTTCGGATGTTACCAATGTGGTCAAGGCTCCTATCGTGGGCGAGATTCCAAGCAAGCCCAAGAAGCAGGCCGCTCAGACTTTGTTCGTCGAAGCTGGAGCCAACAACCAGATTTCGGAGGCTTTCCGAATCTTGCGAGCTAACCTGTCATTTATGAGTGTATCCAATAAGGCGCAGGTTATTGCCAATACTTCGACCATGTCCGGTGAAGGTAAGTCGTATATACTGATGAATCTGGCTATGACGTTTGCCATTTCGGGCAAGACGGTTTGTCTGGTCGATCTCGATTTGCGTAAGATGGCCGTTTCGCGTTTCTTCAAGATGCGCGGCAAGAAGGGCGTCAGTGAATATCTGGCAGGACAGGAAGAAGACCTGATGCAGCTGGTTCAGGCTACGGCATACGAGAATGTATCGATTCTCCCTGGCGGTGTTATTCCTCCTAACCCGGCCGAGTTGCTGATGAGCGACCGATTCGACAAGGCCATCGAGGAACTCCGCAAGCATTATGATTACATCCTGCTTGATAACCCGCCGCTCGGCATCGTAGCCGATACGGGTATTTCAAACCGTGTGGCAGATATTACGCTCTATGTAATCCGTGTCGGTAAGATTGACCGTCGTCAGTTGCCGGCTATCCAGGAAGTTTACAGCACCAACCAGTTGCACAACATGGCCATTGTTCTTACCGATATCGACTACGAAGCCCTTAACTACAGTATGGGTTACACGGGCTATGGTAAGTATTACGGCTATCGTTACTACGGCCATACCTATTATAATTATTATGCGTCGTACAACGAAGGCGAAACTTCGCACAAGCATTCTTACGGACTCTATCGGAGAAAACATAAGAATAGCAGTAAATAATAACATTCATTCCCCGAGACTTCTGCCAGATGCCTCGGGGAATCATTTCTGAATAATAAATATATTGTATAAGTCAGATGTCACTTCAGTGTGGTATAGTCGGATTGCCCAATGTGGGTAAATCGACTCTTTTTAATTGTCTTTCGAGCGCTAAGGCACAAGCTGCCAATTTCCCTTTCTGCACCATCGAACCCAATGTGGGTGTCATAACGGTGCCCGATGAACGTCTGAACAAACTGGCCGAAATCGTACATCCCGGCCGTATCGTTCCTGCAACGGTCGAGATTGTTGATATTGCCGGCCTGGTCAAGGGAGCATCCAAGGGCGAGGGCCTGGGAAACAAGTTCCTGGCCAATATTCGCGAAACGGATGCCATCATTCATGTGCTCCGTTGTTTTGATGACGGAAATGTGGTTCACGTTGACGGATCGGTGGATCCTGTCCGCGACAAGGAAATCATCGATACCGAACTGCAGCTGAAGGACCTCGAAACCATTGAGAGCCGTTTGCCCAAGGTGCAGAAACTGGCACAGGTAGGCAACGACAAGGATGCCAAAGTTCAGTTCGAACTGATGAATGCTGTCAAGGAAGCCTTGCTGGCAGGCAAGTCGGCGCGCGAGGTGACTTCGAAACTGACTGCCCCTGACGAGATTCAGGCAGCACACGATCTGTTCCTGCTTACCAGTAAGCCTATTCTTTATGTATGTAATGTTGACGAGGCAAGTGCCAAGTCGGGCAATGCCTATGTGGAGGCAGTGCGTAAGGCTGTAGAAGGTGAGGATGCTGAGGTGCTTGTTATCTCGGCCAGGATTGAAAGCGAAATTGCCGAACTGGAAACCTACGAGGAACGCCAGATGTTCCTGGAAGAGCTCGGATTGGAAGAAAGCGGTGTGAACCGACTGATTCATTCGGCATACAGCCTGCTCGGATTGCAGACCTATATTACGGCCGGACCGATGGAAGTAAAGGCCTGGACTTTCCGCAAAGGCATGAAGGCTCCCCAGTGTGCCGGCATTATTCACGGTGATTTTGAGAAAGGCTTTATCCGGGCAGAGGTCATCAAATACGATGATTATCTGCAGTATGGTTCGGAAGCAGCCGTTCGCGAAGCCGGCAAGTTGGGCGTCGAAGGCAAGGATTATGTGGTTCAGGATGGCGACATCATGCACTTCCGTTTCAATGTATAAGTTTCTTTCGATATTGTTGTTACTTTTCAGTACCGGGGTTCGGGCACAGGATGTGTCTGTAACTCCGGTGCTGCCCGATTCTGATATGCAGTATTGCCTGCCGCTTGATATGGAGCCGTTTCTGGCAGGCAATTTCGGAGAATTACGCAATAACCATTTTCATGCCGGACTCGATTTCAAGACTCAGAGTACGGTCAACCATCCGGTCCGGGCTTTTGCCGACGGATATGTTTGCAGGGCAGGTATCAATGCCTATGGCTATGGGCTTGTTCTGTATGTGCGCCATCCGCAATATAATCTGACTTCCGTTTATGCCCATCTGAACGGATTCAGCGCCGAAATATATAATAAGGTACGTGCGCGACAGGCTGAGATGGAAGAGAATAATCCGCAGATCTGGTTCGAACCTGATGAACTTCCTGTCCGGATGGGCGATATCATTGCGCAAAGCGGCAATACAGGCAGTTCCGGAGGACCTCATGTGCATTTTGAATTACGCGACTGTAATGATGACGATGATGCCTTCTACAATCCGATGCCGTTTTTTGCCGACAGTATTGCCGACCATAAGCCGCCCCGTGCCAGTCATGTCTATTTGTATCCTTTGGGCGGTTGGGCAAACGGACAGGGAGTACGCCAATCGGCTGCAGTTATTGTCCAGCAGTCGGGAAGACGTACTCTTAACCGGACTTTTACGGCTTGGGGCCGTGTCGGGCTGGGGATTAAGGCATACGATTACATGGAGAACCAGAGTAATACCTATGGCGTCACCTCCATTAAACTGTTTATGGACGACCGGCTGATTTATAGTTTCAGTTGTCGGGGATTCCGTCATTCTGAACGCTGTTTTACCAATTCGCTGACCGATTATCCGGCCTGGATCAACCAAAGGAGTCTGATACAGAAAAGTTTTATTGAACCGGGGAACCGGTTGCAAATGATAGACCGTTCGTTGGGCGACGGCTCTTTTGTCATCGACGAAGAACGGCTGTATCAGTTCCGTTACGAACTGTCCGATGCGCATGGAAACCAGAGTGAGGTGAGCTTTTCCATTAAGGGTAAAAAGGAAACCAGAACAAATACTAATCCGATCTGGAGCGATCTGCCATCCGGCACACGAACGGAAAAGGGCGTACTGGTCCGCAGTCAGGAGCCATTCCGTCTCGACACGCTGGGCTGTCGGATATCCATTGAACCCGGAAACTTGTATTCGGATGCCGTCCTGCCGTTCCGGAGGACGGTTGCTGCCGAGAATGTCAAACCGGGCGTTTCTGATATTTATACAATCGGCGATGTCTGTGTCCCCATACACGGAAGCATCAGTATTTCCATTCCGATTCCGCAGTCGTATGCCGATACGTTAACCTGTCCGGAACAGCTTTATATAGTTAATGCGGATGGCGGTTATGTGGGCGGCGAGTATCGGGATGGAGCAGTCCATGCCGACGTGAATACTTTCGGCCGATACATGGTGCGACGTGACTCAACCCGACCGACGGCTGCTTTTACCTCACTAACCTGGCATCGGGGAAATCTTTCCTTGTCCGACAGTGGAAGTGGCATCAGGTCGTATAAAGTCTTCATCGACGGTCATTTTGTGCCTTTTGACATGAACCGTTACGGCCGGAGATACGGTTATCCGATCCATTTCGGCATTGAGAAAGGAAAGACCCACGAAATTGTTATACATGTCGTAGACAATTGTGGGAATGAGTCAGTCATCGAAACCAAAAAGTATTTTTAAAACAGTCTGATATGAAAACTTTAGTTTCTTTGCTTTGGATTGCCGTATTGGCGGTTCCGTCTTGGGCTTGTACGAACTTTATTGTAGGCAAGAACGCCTCGGTAACGGGTTCGACCATGATCAGCTATGCCGCCGACAGTCACCAGCTGTATGGCGAGTTGTATTATACGCCGGCTGCCGATCATCCGGAAGGAGCCATGCGACCCATTATAGACTGGGACAGCCAGCGTCCTTTGGGTCAGATTCCGGAAGTGCCGCATACCTATCGTGTGGTGGGCAATGTAAACGAGTATCAGGTAACTGTTGCCGAATCGACTTGGGGCGGCGATTTGAGCCTCATGGACAGTACGGGAATCATCGATTACGGTTCGCTGATCTATATTGCGCTCGAACGGTCGAAGACTGCGCGCGAAGCCATTGATGCCATGACCTCGCTGGTGGCCGAATACGGGTATGCAAGCGAAGGGGAAACGTTTTCCATCGGCGACCCGAACGAAGTGTGGGTTATGGATCTGATAGGCAAGGGACCGGGCAATAAAGGCGCTGTCTGGGTGGCTCGCCGTATTCCGGACGATTGCATTGCGGGTCATGCCAACCAGGCTCGTATACACACTTTCCCGCAAAGCAGGAAACTGAACAAAAAATTAAACCGTTATGAGGTGGGCGACAGTTGCCTGTATAGTGCTGACGTCATTACGCTGGCCCGTCAGAAAGGTAAGTTTACGGGGGCAGACAGGGACTTCGATTTCTGTCGTGCCTACGCTGATCAGGACTTTGGTGCTTTCCGCGGTTGCGACGGTCGCGTTTGGGCTTTCTTCAATCATTTCAAATCGGGAATGGATAAGTATTTCCCTTTCGTGAACTATGACTGCACACTTAATTGCCCTCAGGATTCTGTACTGCCGTTGTATGTAAGACCCGATCGGAAGTTGTCTCATCGGGATGTCCAGGCTGCTATGCGCGATCATTTTGAGGGTACGCCTTGGGATATGACGCAGGATGTTGGCGGAGGTCCCTTCCACAGTGCCTATCGCTGGCGCCCGATGCATTTTGAAGTAGATGGTCAGAAGTACACACATGAGCGTGCAGTAGCAACTCAGCAGACCGGTTTTGTTTTTGTTAGCGAAATGCGAGGATGGCTGCCTCGGGAAGTAGGCGCCAAGACCTGGTTTGCGGTCGATGATGCCAATACTGCTGTTTTTACACCTGTTTATAACAATATTCTTGAGGCGCCGGAATGCTTCCGTGTGGGCAATGGCGATATCCTGACCTTCAGCTGGACGTCGGCCTTCTGGATGAACAATTGGGTAGCGCAGCAGGTTTATACCCGTTATGAGCCGATGATGGCTGATGTCCGATTAGTTCGAGATGCCTTTGAAGATCGTTTTGATGCCCAGCAGGACAGCGTCGACCGCCGGGCTTTGGATCTGTTGAAAACCAGTTCGTCGGCAGTTACCGCATTCCTGAACGGTTACAGTTCGGCTGAGGCAAATGCAGTTACTTCCCGTTACAAGGAATTGGCCTTGTATCTGCTGGTAAAGTATATGGACGGAAATGTCAAGAAAGAAGTGGAAGGCCAGCCCGGAAACTTTAAGCGAACCCCATACGGCGTTTGCGAATTCCCGTTACAGCCTGCCTACAGCGAAGATTTCCTGCGCGCTATCGTCGATCAGCATGGCGATGTTATCCGTGTTAAATAAGATAAGAATTGTTGGAAAATATGTAGTCGGGTAAAGACAGAGCTCTTTACCCGACTCTTTAAACAGAGAAACAGCCCGTCTCACGACGTGCTGCTTCCTTCATTACCTTAAATCTAATACCATGAAAAACACGATGCAAAGATAAGGCATTTTTTTAAATAAAAAGAGCAACCGATTGCATTTTTGTGTATTTTTAACGAATTTTAGCGATGTAAGTCCCCTTTTTGCAATTTGCGCATTGCATATAGTGGGATTTTTCGACTAAATTTTCGAACATTTTTCTTCTAACCATTTACAATCGGGTTCTTCGAGGAAGGGCGACAGGGTTTTGTAAACATGTCTGTTATAATTGTTTACCCAATCGGTTTCTTCGCTGTTCAATAACCGAAGATCGATGCACGAAGTGTCTATGTAACAAAGGGTAAGCGTTTCCAGTTTGAGGAACTTGCCGTGTTCGGACTGATCGCAGGGCGTTGAGCCGGGCGCGTCTTTCTGCACGTCAAACGACCTGACCAAAACGCAGTTTTCGTGTCGGATGCCATATTTCCTGCCCAAATAGATAGCCGGTTCGTTGCTGAAGAACATGCCTTCGAGCAGGACTTGCGGGTTGTGTTCCATTCTTACCGATTCAGGCCCCTCGTGGCAACCCAGAAAGTGTCCGACACCATGACTGGTTCCGTGCCGATAAGTTTTTCCATCCCGCCACAAATCCATTCTGGCCAGTGCGTCCAGCTGATCTCCACGGGTTCCTTCCGGGAAAACGGCCGAAGCCAAACGGATATGACCTTTCAGTACTAATGTAAAGTCCCTTTTCATGGCATCGCTAACCTTTCCGATGCCGATGGTTCGTGTGATGTCTGTCGTTCCATCCAGATATTGTCCGCCGGTGTCAATCAGCAGCAGACCGTCGCCTTGAATAGGGACGTTCGATTCCGGTCGAGGCTCATAGTGGGGTAGCGCTCCGTGTTCATTCCAAGCCACAATAGCATCGAAACTCTCTTCCCGATAATCTTCGAAGGCCTTTCGGAAAAGAATCAGCTGACTGGCGCAATCCATCTCGGTGATTCTTTCTCCCGCATTCAGAGCTGTTTCCAGCCAATGGAAGAAACGGGTCAGCGCAATACCGTCTTTTAGCATGGCTTTGCGGAAGCCCTCAATTTCAACAGGATTCTTAATGGCCTTCATGAGCGGAATCGGGTTGTTCTTTGTGTAAGAGAGCCCTTCGGGAGCCGTCAGGGGAGCATTTTCATAAGGCTCAGTTTCTATTCCCAGTTTCTTCAGGTACGCATTAACATCGGGTGTCAGTTTCCGATTATCTACGTAAAGAACCTTCCGGTTGTCCGTTAACAGCAGATAGCTCATAAAAACAGGCGTGCAATGAATGTCTGATCCGCGCAGATTCAGCACCCAGGCAATGTCGTCAAGAGATTTGAGAAACAGGGCATTCTGTTTGCCTTCTTTCCGAATCGATGCCAGCACATGCTGTATCTTCTCAGCTGCCGAAACTCCGTTGTATGAATCGGGGTATATTTCGATCTTCCCCTGGGGAAGCTTAGGACGGTTTTCCCATAAAGGAGAAATCAGATCGATGTCAAAAGAAACAAATTCCGACATCCGTCCGAAGATAACCCGTCTGTCTCCGCCTATTACTATAGCCTTTCCGGACTGCTTGCAATAATTTTCCAACCAGGTGTCTGCGGCTATGTCCACCTTCATTTTCATTAGCGTGAAACCGCTTCCTTCCAGTTGTTGGGCTCCGCTCAGAAAGAAGCGGGAGTCAGTCCAAAGCAGCGCTTCGGTTTGGGTGACAATTACGGTTGCAACTTCGCCGCGGAATCCGGTCAGCCACGTAACGCATTTCCAATAGTCGGGCAGATATTCGCTTTCATGCGGGTCGGCATTTACCATCAGATACAGGTCGATGCCGTATTGTTGCATGGATTTTCTTAAATTTGTAAGTTTCTGATTCATAATATGACGGTTTTGACATATATTGCAAAGAATGCCCGCAAATGTAATCATTTTTTTACAAAAAAGAGCCTTCGAAGGTAAAAATTAAGGTTTTCAACACTTTTTTCGATGTTTTATTTGGATAATTGTCCGAAAAGTCTTAAATTTGCACCCGTTTACCAAAGTGGTAAACAACAGATGCGTCCAAGGCCAAAGAAATGGAGATGTAAAAAAGGGGGCCGGACAAATCTGTACACTTAATAACCCGTACGATATGATCATTGTACCAGTTAAAGAGGGCGAAAATATCGAGCGTTGCTTGAAGAAGTTCAAGCGTAAATACGAGAAGACAGGCATCGTTAAGGAGCTTCGTCGTCGTCAGCAGTTCGACTCACCTTCACAGGTAAATCGTAAAAAGATGGAACGTGCTATCTATGTACAGCACCTCATCGAGCAGCAGGCTGACTAATTCGCCGCAAAACTTAAGGATTGTGCCAATTTCAGTTTTTGAATAATCTGGTACAGTCCTTTTTTGCTTTTCTTCCCTTTGCTTCATCTTCGAGTATAAATTGAGACATGAATCAAAACGTATAACAAATGAAATACACATCTCTCTTACTGTCTGTTGTTGTCGTGTGGTTACTCAGTAGTTGTGTATCACGCGAGCACTACATTCTGTTTCAGGATTCCCGTGAGTATCAGGATGCCAAGCGAATTGCCACGACTTACGATATCCGTATTCAGGCCGATGACCAGTTGGCCATTTCAATAGCTTCGAAGGATAAGGAACTGGTCGATGTGTTCAACAACCAGACCTTTATCGGCAGCGGCGGCTCTCAGGGAATGAGTTCGTCCAATACTCAGCATGGCAACACCAGTTCGATGCTGGGATCCAATTCGTTGTCGGGCTTCCATGTCGACAACGAGGGTTACATTGAATTCCCGATTCTGGGTCGTATCTATGTGGAAGGCAAATCCCGACGAGAGGTGGCCGAAGATATTCAGGACCGTTTGCGCGACGGGCAGTATGTGAACGATGCCGTGGTTAATGTCGAGTTGCTGTCGTTCCATGTAGTGGTTATCCGAGGCAATACCGGTCAGATTCTGAATATCAACAAGGATCGTTGCACCATTGTTGAAGCCGTGATGATGGCAGGCGGTTTCATGAATGGAACAGACCGTGAGGATGTATTGCTCATTCGCGAAGAGAACGGCGAATTGTGGACCTATCGTGTCAACTTCACCATGCTGAGCAACCTGTTGAATTCGCCGGTTTATTATTTGCAGCAGAACGACATTATCTATATTGAGCCTGCGGGTACGCAGAGCTTGGACGAAAGTGCCGGCTATCGCTATATGTCGGCCATCACATCCGTGTTGTCGTTTGTTGTTTCGATGGGTGCCATTCTGTTAACCCTCAAGTAACGAATCCAGTTTTAATCTGTCAAAAGCATACTCCCACAAAGAGATATGGAAAACATGAACTATTCCCGTGCCGATATGGGCATGAATATGTCGAACCAAGGCGAACCTGCCAAGAAGAAGGAATTGGCTCCTCTCTTCAATATCAAGGATTTTGCCATTATGCTCCTTATGAACTGGTTCTGGTTCGTGTTGAGCGGTATCATTTCGTTCGGTGCGGGGTATCTGTATGTGAAGACTCTGGTGCCTCAATATGAACGTTCCACCGACTTACAGATCAAGTTCTCGGTGAACGAACAGTTCGACATGCAGTCGTATTTGGGAATTTCTGACTTGGGCGTCACCAATATGAGCAATGAGCTTTATATCTTGAATTCGTTGAAACTTGCCACGCAGGTTAGCGAACGGATTCATTACGATGTTGCTTATTTCAGGCGAGGCGCATTCCGTCGTGAATATCTTTTTGCCGACAGGCCCTTTACGGTCTCTTTCTTGAGTAAGTATACCGGAGACGTGGAACTGGACATCATGCCCG